>JAFDWA010000263.1 GCA_018268735.1 Actinomycetota bacterium
GTGAGCGGGCGGTCGACGGTGGGCTCGTGCTGCGTGACGGCCGGATCGCGCTCCCGGAGCGGGGCGCAGCGACGCTCGACGAGCTCAGCGTCCTGCGGGTCGCTGTCGCTGCTGCACGTGTGCCGACCAGGATCGCTCCGGCGACCCTGGACGCGCTGCGCTCGGCGCCGCTGCTCGCCGAGCCGTGGCCCGACGAGGCGCGCGAGCTGCTCGTGCAGCTGCTCGGGTCGGGTCCGGCGGCGATCCCCGTCGTCGAGGCGCTCGACCGCTGCGGGCTGTGGGTGCGGCTGATCCCCGAATGGGAGCCGACGCGTTCGCTCATCCAACGCAACGCGTTGCACCGCTACACCGTCGATCGGCACCTGCTCGAGACCGCGTCGGAGGCGTCCCGCCTGGCAGCACGGACCCGGCCGGACCTGCTGTCGATGGCGGCGTTGCTGCACGACATCGGGAAGGGCTTCCCCGGCGACCACAGCGTCGTCGGGGAGCGCATCGCAACCGTCGTCGCCGCGCGTGTCGGGTTCGACGCGTCGGATGTCGACGCGATCGCCCACGCGGTTCGACACCACCTGCTGCTCCCCGATGTGGCGACCCGTCGCGACCTCGACGATCCGGCCACGATCGACCTCGTCGCCGACATGGTCGGCACACCGCAGCGGCTCTCGTTGCTGCGCACGTTGGCCGAGGCGGACGGCCGGGCGACCGGTCCGTCGGCGTGGAGCGCCTGGAAGGCCCAACTCGTCGATCTGCTCGCGAGCAGGGTGTCGCAGCGACTCTCGGGGGACCCGGTGCTGGAGGTGGTTCGTGACCCGTTCCCGAGCGACGACCAACGAGCGCTGCTGCACGGCGGGGGAGTGCGGATCCTGACCGATGGCGACGTGATCACCGTCGTCTGCCCGGACCGTCCGGGGGTCTTCCACCGGGTCGCCGGTGTCCTGGCGCTCCACGGGCTCGACGTCACCAGCGCGTCGATCCACTCCGAAGGTGGCATGGCGCTCGACGAGTTCCGGGTCGACGCCGGAGCGAGCGGGATCATCCCGTGGGACCGCGTGGGATCCGACGTCGTCAAGGTGCTGGGTGGGCGGCTCGCGATCCAGGCCCGCTTGGACGAGCGCATCCGCACGCATCGGTCACGTCGCCGGCCCGGCGTCCACCAGCTCGACCACGCGGTCCGCTTCGACGATGACGCCAGTGCGGAGGCAACGGTGCTCGAGGTCGTCGGGGCTGACTCGATCGGGCTGCTCTATCGGCTCACCCGTGCGCTCACCGACCTCGACGTGGACATCCGGACGGCTCGGATCCACACCCTGGGCGCCGATGTGGTCGACACCTTCTACGTGGTCACCTCGGAGGGCGGGAAGCTGACCGACGCCGAGCATCGAGAAGAGATCCGCCGGGCGTTGCTGCACGCGCTCGAGCCGGTGGGCTGACCGCTCTCGTTCTCATGACCGCCCGCGCCACCTGTGGGCCGGGCGGTCATCGAAGCGGATGTGGATCGCCGCTGCAGCGCTCGACCCCCGGGTCGCTGATCGCCGGGTCACTGGTCGCGGAGGAATCGCTCCACCTCGTCGAGCCACTCGTCGGAGTCCGGGACGGCCCCTGCGGTTCCTCTGTCGGCGGCGTCGTGCTGGCGTTCCAGCAGCTGGACGTAGCCGAGGGTTGCGTCGTCCTCGGCGACGAGCTGGCCGAGTTGGTGCTCGTAGCTGATCGTCGCCGCGTCGAGCGACGACGTGTCGACCACCGTGCCGAGCAGCGAGGTGATCCGGCGCACGAGGGCTCCCGCCGCCTTCGGGGACGGCGCCGACGGAGCGTACGAGGGCACCGCAGCCCACAAGGCCGCCGCTGGGATCCCGCGGGACGTCGATTCGACACCCAGCACGCCGACGATGCCGGTCGGACCCTGGTACTCCGAGCGCTCGAACGCCATCCGCTCCCGCAGCCCGACGTCGTCCGATGTGCCGAAGACGGGCGTCGGCCGGGTGTGGGGCACATCCGCTAGCAGTGCGCCGACGGTCAGGATCTGCTCGCAGCATACGTCGCTCGCGGCGCCGAGCACCTCGTCGCAGAACGTGCGCCACCGGAGCTGCGGCTCGACGCCTCGCAGGAGGACCACGCCGTTCGTGCCGGGCGGGGTGGCCCAGCCGAGCTCGTTCGCCGGCCAGTCGATCGTCCGTCCGGACCCGCCGCCGGTTCGGGCCGTCGGCCTCGACGCGGTGAAGTCGTAGAACTCCTCGGGGTCGATCGAGGCGAGCGTGACCGCCTGCCAGGTCTCCCAGAGGTGTTCGACCGCTGTCGTCGCAGCATCGCCGGCATCGTTCCAGCCTTCGAACGCCGCGACGAGCGTCGGACCGCCACCCTGGACGGCAGCCTCGGCGCCGAGCTCAGGCCGCTCGTGCCACTCCAGGAACCCCATCGGCTCACGATACCGATCCCCGATCCGACTCCCACCGGGGGTCGTGGGGGTGTCACAGGTCCTGTGGCACTACCTTCGCAGACGATGCGCATCGAGACCTGCACCACCGTCGACGACGACCTCGTGGCAGCGATGGCCCGGCTGGTGCCGCAGCTGTCGAGCTCCGCTCCCGCGCCGGATCGGACCGTGCTGTCCTCGATCGTCGGTTCGGATGCCTGCCACCTGCTGCTCGCCAGGGACGAGGACGGCACGGTCCTCGGGTCGATGACCCTCGTGGTGTTCCAGATCCCCACCGGCGTCCGGGCATGGATCGAGGACGTGGTCGTCGACGCCGACGCCCGCGGTCGCGGCGTCGGCGAGGCGTTGAACCGGGAGGCCCTGGAGATCGCACGTGGGCTCGGAGCGAAGACCGTCGACCTCACCTCCCGGCCGAGTCGAGAGGCCGCGAACCGGCTGTACCAGCGGATCGGCTTCGTCCCGCGCGAGACGAACGTCTACCGGTACACGCTCGGCTGACGGCTGACGGCTGACGCTGACGGCCCGGGGGGTGTGGCATCGGGCCTGCCACGGGACGCGCCGCCGGGTGTGACGGAGGTGGCCCTGCCCCGGGGCCCCGGCCGGTCGTAGTGTTCCCCCATGACCCCCAACGGGAACTCCTCGTCCCGCCCGAGCCTCGCCGACACGATCTGGTCGGTGTGGTCGTGGTTCGCGTTCGGCGTGAGCGTGATCGTGTTCATCCCGATCATCGTCGCCGTCTACGTCGTCACGTTCCCGTTCGACCGAACCCACTACTGGGCCGGCTACATGTACCGGAAGATGCCGGTGCTGCACCAGAAGCTGACCCCCATGTGGAACTTCCACGTGACCGGCGACGTGCCGGCGAACCCGCGCAACCCCTACGTGGTCGTGGCGAACCACGAGTCGTTCGTCGACATCCTGCTGATCAGCCACCTGCCGTTCGAGATGAAGTGGCTGTCCAAGCAGGAGATGTTCAAGATCCCGATCGCCGGGTGGCTGATGTACCTGGCCGGCGACATCAAGCTCGATCGCGGTGATCGCGACTCCGCGAAGAAGGCGATGGACCGCTGCAGGTGGTACCTGGAGCGGAAGGTCTGCGTGATGATCTTCCCCGAGGGGACCCGGGCGGTCGACGGCGA
>JAFDWA010000264.1 GCA_018268735.1 Actinomycetota bacterium
GCTCCCACGTGGCGAGCGTGTCGCGGATGCGGTCCGACAGCTCGGCGATCTCGCCGTGCTGGTCGAGCATCGTGTCGACGATCCCACGGTCCGCGGGTGCACGGTCGGGCAGGAGATCCCAGATGTAGCGCTCCTCGGCCACGTGGTGGACGTGGACCATGTCCAACAGGAGGCGCACGTGCTCGGCGAGCACCCGGGCGCGATCGGTGTCGCCGTCGTCGACAGCGGCGATCAGATCCGGCATCAGGGGGAACTCGCGTCGGAAGATGCGGTGTGTGCCCTCCATGCCCTGGGTCACGATCGCCAACGAGACGGTCGATCCGGCGTCTGTCCCGGCCATTGCAGAACCTCCGATCCCACCGCCGATCGGCGGTGCTCGGTGCGTATCCGACTCGATCGCATCGTAACGAGCCCGCCCACGACGCGAGGCCGCCTCGCGTCGACCCGGTCGCCGCGTGTCGGGACATCCGGCAATGATGTCGGCGTGCGGGTCCGTCGCAGAACGTGACACGTCGGTCCCCACGCTGCCGCCGGATCGTTGCGAGGCCCGAGATGGATGCTTCCGTCGTACACCGAGGGACCAACGAGGTGCGACTTGCGGAGTTGGTCGCGACCCTGTCGCTGCTGTCGGACCTGGGGATGGGCCGACCCATGGAGCGGGTGCTGCGCCAGACGGTGATCGCCATGCGTCTGGCAGACGCAGCGGATGTCGGTGCCGAGGACGCGACCGCGACCTACTTCACGTCGCTCATCACCTGGGTCGGTTGCGCCACCGACACCAGCGAGCTGGCGCAGCTCTTCGGTGACGAGACCCACCTGTACGCCGACACGCACGACGGCGACCTGGCCGGCATGTCCATGGCGAGCTTCGTGGTGAAGCACCTCGGCTACGGCACCGCTCCGTTGCACCGGGCAGGACTGGTCGGACGCTTCCTGGCCACCGGCGGCCGGTCGGTGCAGCGCGTGATGGAGTCGCACTGCCGGGCGGCGAGCGACTTCGCCGAGCGCCTCGATCTCGGTGCGTCGGTGAGCACGCCGCTCCTGCAGGCGTTCGAGCGCTGGGACGGCAGGGGCGTCCCCGGTCGGGTCGGCCACGAGGACCTCAGCCGGGTGGCGTGCCTGGTGCACCTCGCCGACAACATCGAGGCGTTCGCCCACGTCGGTGGCGCCGACGCGGCGGTCGAGGTGGCGACGAGCCGTCGGGGTACGCAGTTCGATCCGGAGCTGACCGATGTGTTCTGCGATCAGCCCGAGGCGATACTCGAAGGGCTCACGACGTTCCAGGCGTGGGACCAGGTCATCGAGCTCGATCCTCGGCTGGGCGAGTGCCTCACCTCCGACGGACTGGACGTGGCGCTCGACGCACTCGGCGACTTCGCCGATCTCAAGTCGCCGTGCTTCGTCGGCCATTCACGCGGCGTCGCGGCGTTGGCGGCGGAGGCGGCGTCCGTCGTCGGACTCGCAGACGAGGAGTCGGTGTGCCTGCGCCGCGCGGCAGCGGTCCACGACGTCGGCATGATCGGCGTTCCGAGCGGGACCTGGGACTCGGATGATGCGTGGACGTTGGCGCAGCGCGAACGGGCCCGCACCCACCCGTACCTGCTGGAGCGTGCGCTGGGGAAGGTGCCGGCGCTGGGGCCGGTCGTCGCGTGTGCCTCGCAGCACCACGAGCGCCTCGACGGCAGCGGCTACCCCCACGGGCTGACCGGCAGCGCCCTGTCGACTCCGGCCCGCCTGCTCGCAGCCGCCGACGTCTACCACTCCCTTCGGGAACCCCGGCCGCATCGACCGGCGATCGACGGCGACGCCGCCGTGTCGACGATGCACGACGAGGTGCGTGAGGGCCGGCTCGACGCTGCCGCGGTCGACGCCGTGCTGCGCGCAGCAGGCCATCGAAGCCGTCGCCGGGTCCCGCTGCCGGAAGGGCTCACACGACGGGAGGCCGAGGTGCTGGTGCTGGTCGCACGTGGGCTGTCGAACCCCGCGATCGCCTCCAGGCTCACGATCAGCCGCAAGACCGTGTCGTCGCACCTCGAGCACATCTTCACCAAGCTCGGTGTGTCGACCCGAACCGAGGCGGCGTTGTTCGCGATGCGACACGGCCTGATCGAGCCGTTGGCGTCGAGCTGAGGCGAACCTCGACGGGGTCGAAGATCGGGAAGCTGCCCGATGTGTGCGCAGGTGCCGTCGGCCTATGACGGTGACATGAGCACCACAGCCGATCACCAGTCCGCCGTCCTCGTCGCCGAGTCAGCGCTCGACGTCGCCACGAGCTTCCTGCACTGGCTCGCCGCAGCCGACTTCGGTGCACCCGCGGCGTCCCTCGACGCGGATGTCACCCTCAAGGCGCTGCTGCCTCCCGGCTATCGGGAGTGGAGCGGCGAGGAGGCCGTGTGCGCGGCGTTCGACGCGTTCTTCGGCGGCATGGACAGCTTCGACGTCGTCGAGATGTCGGCAGCCCGGGTGGGTGACCGCCTGCAGATGCGCTGGCGGGTCCACGCCGGTGGTGGACGACTCGGAGCCGGCGACTTCGTCGCCGAGCAGAGCTGCTACGCCGAGCTCGGTGCCGGCGGACGGATCGGGAGCCTGTCGCTCGTGTGCTCGGGCTTCCGGGATCGCTCCGCTCACGCCTGACCGTTGGGTCGGGAGCTGATCAGCCAGTTCACGTCGAACCGAAGGAGGTCCCATCATGAGTGCGGACAGCAAGGTCCTCATCTGCCTCAACCACGGAGCGGAGGACGCCGAGAGCATCCTGATCAGCTACCTGGTCGGCGTCGAGTCGCTGCGGGCCGGCAAGGAGGCGGTGATGTTCCTCACCAAGGATGCCGTGCACGTCGCCACCGAAGGCTTCGCCGACACGATCGACGTTCCCGACGCGCCGTCGGTGCCGGAGCTGCACGAGGAGTACGTCGCGTCGGGCGGCCGCTTCTTCGCCTGCCCGGTGTGCGTGAAGACGCGGGGGCTCCAGGACGCCGAGTGGGTCGCGAACACGCAGGTGGCCGGCGTTCCGTCGGTGCTCGAGTACACGACCGGTGGGGCACTCGTCTTCAACTACTGATCCCGACCCCCAGATCGGCTCAGGGGCGGTCGGCTCAGGGGCGGTCGGTGCACCCGCCGCGGTAGCTGTCGCCCATGCGTGGGTAGATCGTGCTGCGGTACCACTTCGCCCGTCGCTCGGCCTGCCGGCGGGATGCGCCCAGTGCCTCGGCCACCTGTGCCGAGTGCTGCATCGCCCAGCACTCGGTCGCGGCTTCGTTGCGTTCGCCCCGGACGTGACCGGCTTCGTGGGTCAGGACGTGCACGGCGATGAACGCATCGTCGGAGTCGACCTCCGGCCACGAGTCCGCCGCAGCGCAGGTCGCGCGGTTGAGACGGGCGACGTCCCCCATGGAGCCGTCGCTTCGCCCGTCGACGCGTCCCGGTCCCGGCGTGGAGAGCAGTTCGCCGAAGAACGGCTCCTGGCAGTCGACGTGGACCTCCACGCCGGCAACCTTGCTTGCGGCCGCGGCGAGTCGTGACTCGAGGTGGGTTTGGCTCCACCAGACCCAGCCGCACGCGACGGAGATCAG
>JAFDWA010000265.1 GCA_018268735.1 Actinomycetota bacterium
GACCTCGTACCGTTCGTCGTGCTGTGGTGCACGCTCCTCGGCGTGTCGATCCGTCGACGCCAACCCCTGTCGTGGATCCTGTTCAGCTCGGCGACGTTGGCGATCGCCCTGGCTGCGCAGACGATCGACTCGATCGGCCGCTACGGCCTCCTCGCCGTGCCGCTCGTGGTCGCGCTGGCCCAGTGGTCGGACCGTCGATGGAAGGAGCTGCTCGTCGCGACGGTCGGCTCGGCGGGTCTCGTCATCTGGACCGCTCAGGCGCTGCAGGGACGCATCGTCCCGTAGGGTGCCGCCATGGCGCACGACCTGGTCATCCGTGGGGGACGGTTGGTGGACGGCACCGGATCGCCTGCCCGCCACGCGGACGTCGTCGTAGACGACGGCATCGTCACCGAGGTGTGCGACGTCGGCGCGGGCGGCGCCGGGGACCGCGAGATCGACGCCGACGGCATGGTCGTCACGCCCGGCTTCGTGGACCTCCACACCCACCTCGACGCGCAGGTCGCGTGGGATCCGCTCGGCACCAGCTCGTCGTGGCACGGCGTGACGAGCGTGGTCATGGGCAACTGCGGGGTCACGTTCGCGCCGTGCCGACCGACGGACCGCGCCTACCTCGCCGACATGATGGAGTCGGTCGAGGACATCCCTGCGGCGTCGATCATGGCAGCGCTGGCGTGGGACTGGGAGACCTACGGCGGCTACCTCGACAGCCTCGAGCGGACGCCGACGGCGCTCAACGTCGGCGGGATGGTCGGGCACTGCGCGCTGCGCTACTGGGCGATGGGCGACCGCTCGATGGATCCCGACGCCGAACCGACCGACGCCGAGATGGCCGAGATGGCCGATCTGCTCGACGAGGCGATGTCCGCCGGAGCGCTCGGATTCTCGACCTCGCGGACACTTCGCCACCGCGTCCCCGACGGACGTCAGGTGCCGGGCACCTTCGCCGGACGCGACGAGCTGCTCCGCCTCGGCGACGTGCTCGCAGCCCGGGGTCGGGGCATCTTCGAGAGCGCTCCGCGCTTCGACGGCGACGGGCCCTCCGAACCGCGGTGCCGGTCCGAGCTCGACTGGATGCGGGAGCTCGCGCTGCGCACCGGCCGACCTGTCACGTTCAACCTGACGCACACCTTCGACAACCCCGACCACCACCGCCTCGCGATCGACCTCGCTGCCGCAGCGAACGCCGAAGGCGCGCTGATCCGCCCGCAGACGACCGCACGGGGCATCGGCGTGCTGTTCTCGCTGCAGTCCTCGACGCCCTTCGGGCGCCACCCTGCGTGGCGGGCCCTCGACGACCTGGACCTCGACGGTCGGCTCGCAGCGATCCGCGACCCCGGGACGCGCGCCCGCCTCATCGCCGAGGCCGACGGCGCTCCGACAGCGGAGGAGCTCGCCCGCTTCTTCGTCACCGGTGCGGACGGCGTGTTCGGCCAGCGGGACGGCGTCGCCCTCTACGACTGCGAACCACGCTCAGCCCTCCCGGTGGTCGCGGCTGAACGCGGCGTGTCGATGGCCGAGGCGTTCCTCGACCTGTGCGACGCGACCGACGGCCGCGTCCTCGTCTACTGGCCCCTGCTCAACCAGTCGATGGACGCGATCGCCGAGATGCTCACCGACGACACGGTGATCATGGGGCTCGCCGATGCCGGCGCCCACGTCGGGCAGATCCTCGACGCCAGCCAGCCGACGTGGTTCCTGACCCACTGGGTGCGCGACCGTGGACTGCTCCCGATCGAACGGGCGGTGCAGCGGCTCACCGCCGACACAGCGGACTTCGTGGGCCTCGCCGGGCGAGGTCGGATCGTCCCCGGCGCTGCGGCCGACATCAACGTGATCGACTGGGACGGCCTGTCGTTGCTGCTGCCCGAGTTCGTCCACGACCTCCCCGGCGGCGCCGGCAGGTGGACCCAGCGCGCCGACGGCTACCGGGCGACGGTCGTGAACGGGACGGTCGCGGTCGACCACGGCGTCCACACGGGTGCGCTGACGGGTCACGTGCTGCGCTCCGGTCCCGACATCCGCTGATCGCCGCTGCGACCGTGGGCCCGCTCAGCCGGCGCGGCGGAGCCAGCGGCGGCCGTGGTCGAGTCGGGACTCGAGCTGCTCGAGTGTCGCCTCGGACACCCGCTTGATGCCGGTCAGCCGGTTGAGCTCGTTCTGCACCTGCACGTAGCCCCAGCCCGTCGAGCGCACGAGCTCCGCCGCGATGTCCGCGTTGAGGTCCCGGAGGCGCGCCTTGCGCTCACGCTGGGTCATCGAGGACGACGGGTCGAGCGTCGTGCCCGGTGGGCTCCCGAGCCCGTCGGCGGGCACCGGGACGTGACCGCCGCCGGGCAGAGGTGGCGGCAGGAGGACGACCTCGACGCCGTCGGGCTCGCGCGACATGCCGGGGTCGTCCGGGTCGTCGTCGAACACGCCGAGCCCGCTGCCCGCAGCGGTGCCGGCCTCGACGGTGGTGGCATCGGCGTCGATCGCCACTGCACCGATGACCGAGAACAGGCTCATCTGCTCGTCGTCGCCGAGCGGATCGTCGCCGAGTGCGTCCGTGACGTCGTCGGGGTCCGCCGACAGCGGATCGTCCCCGCTGCCCTGACGCCGTCGCAGCGAATGCCGGCGTGACTCCGCGAGCTCTGCGGAGTAGCGCCGAAGCCGAGGGTCGTCGGGCAGGAAGAACCAGGCGGGCTGCGTGCGGGCACCGGGTCCGTGCAGCCCGGGCGTCCACCGCACGACACGACCGACCGCCTGGCGGAAGAACAGCTCGGTGGTGGTCGTCGTGGCGAACACCGCGATGCGCAGCCGAGGGAGGTCGACGCCCTCGGACACCATCCGCACCGCGACGATCCACGGGTCCGTCGAGGCGGTGAACGCCGCGATCTTCGCCGACGCGTCGGGGTCGTCGGAGGTGGCGACGACCGCGCGCACGCCGTGACGCTCGCGCAGCACCCGGGCGATGTCCTGCGCGTGGGACTGGTCCATCGCGATGACGAGGCCGGCTGCGTCCGGGTGGTGCTCGCGGAGGTCGACGAGCCGCTCGTGGGCCTGGTCCAGCACGACGGGGAGCCACTGGCCTTCCAACGACAGCGCTGTGCGGAGCCGCTGGTTGGCCTGCTCACGACCGAGCTCGTCGTCGAAGGTGGCCGACAGCACCTCGCCGTCGGGCGCGACCCACTCCATGAACCCGTTGATCCGCGGGAAGTAGACGGGCCGCACGACACCGCGGTCGGCGAGCGCGTCCCCGTAGCCGTACTCGTAGTCGGCGCGGGCCTCGTCGAGGTGGTAGTCGACGAACGGGATCGCGGAGGTGTCGGAGCGGAACGGCGTGCCCGACAGCGACAACCGCTTCGCAGCAGCCTCGAAGGCTTCGAGCACTGCCGTCCCCCATGCCCGGTCATCCGCCGCGTGGTGGATCTCGTCGAAGACCACGAACGCGTCCCGTGACAGCCCAGCGAGCGCCCGCGAAGATGTGGCGACCTGCTGATAGGTCGTGACGATCCCGTGCATGTCCGACGGCAGCACGCCGTCGCGCGAGGACCACTGCGGGTCGAGGTGCAGGCCGAA
>JAFDWA010000266.1 GCA_018268735.1 Actinomycetota bacterium
CTACGGCTCGGCCAACTACGACGACGAGGTCTTCGACGATCCGCGTCGCTTCGACATCTACCGAGACCCGAACCCGCACGTCGGCTTCGGCGGCGGAGGCGTGCACTACTGCCCGGGGTCCCACCTGGCCAAGCTCGAGATCAACCTGATGTTCAACGCGATCGCGGACATCATCCCTGACATCGCGCCGACGGGACCGCAGCGCCGACTCCGCTCCGGTTGGCTGAACGGCATCAAGGAGATGCCGGTCTCCTACACGTGACCGCACCAGGCGTCGAAGTCGACGGTCACGCCGCTCCCGCTTCCGCCGCTCAAGCGTCGGCTGCTGCCGAGCGGCTGCTCGCACGATGGCCATCAGCCCGGCCGTTCCTCCTCGTCGGGTCGGGCCTTGTCGTCGTCGGCGGGTTCGTCGCCGCGGTGACACGCCCCACCGGCTTCGATCTGGGCCCCTGGCTCGCCGCCTTCCTGGTCCTCGTCGGTGGCGTGGCGCAGATCGCGCTCGGCGTCGGGCAGGCCTGGATCGCGGAACAGCCACCCGTGCCGCGCGACGTGCGCATCGAGTTGGTGTCGTGGAACACCGCCGTGGTCCTCACCGCCGTCGGCAGCCTCGCTTCGCTGCCCGTCGCGACTCTCCTCGGTGGTGTCGCCATGGTGGTGGCACTCGTGAGGTTCCTCGTGGGCGTCGCTGCGGCTGGGTCGGTTCCGCGTTCTGCGATCGCTGTCTACCGGATCGTCGCGGCCGTCGTCCTGGTCAGCACCCCGATCGGATTGGTGCTGTCGGTCCTGCGCCACGGCTGAGGAGGTCGTAGCGGTACAGGTCGAGTGCGGTCACCTGTGCTCGATCGTGGGCCGGGCCCCTTCAACCTGCTCGATCCGGTCCGCAAGTCGGAAGCCGAGCTCGCGTGCGAGCGATGCGCTGGCGGGGTCCTTGATGAGGTTCCGGAGCTGATGAGGATCCGCTCGGTTGTCGTAGAGGTGGGTGCCGACGTATCGATCGGACATCGGTCTGCGGTGGCCGGCGACGGGACTGCGCGTCGGAGCCTTTGCCGCAAAGGTGTGACGGTCCGTTCGCAGCGCCCGGCCGATCTGAGACTCGCTGATCTGCACGAGGACATCCGACGGTGCCGACGAGGGGTCCTGCAACGCCCGACCGTCGAGACCTGGGTCTGCTCCGCCGGCGGCACGGACGAGCGTCGACACGAGGTCGAGGTTGGTGGCAAGGTCGTGGCGGTGCCCGCCGCCACGGAAGCCCGGGCCGCTGAGCACGAGAGGGATCCGGATCGACGCGTCGTGCGGGCTGCGCTTGTACTCGAGGTTTCGGGTGCGGAAGTGGCTGCCGTGATCGCTGGTGAACACCACGAGCGTGTCGTCGAGCCGTCCGCTGCGCTCCAGTGCGTCGAGCATCCGTCCGAGGTTGGCGTCGATGCTTGCGCAACAGGCGAGGTACTCCGCGTAGTTCCAGCGCCAGTCCCCACGCCACGTCGGAAGATCACCAGGTCGGTCGAACGCTTTGAAGCGTCGCGCCCACCCCTTAGGCCCGATCGTCCGCAACCGGTCGTTCTGGTGGTGCGGCTCCAGGAAGGACACGAACATGAAGAACGGCCGATCCTTGTCGAGGCGGTCCATGCGGTCGATGGCTATGTCTGTCAGCGCGTCGACGCGGAACCCGTGGAGCTCCACGCGGTCGCCATGCTCGTCGAAGACATGGCCGCTAGTCGGTCCCGAGGTGAGCTCGATCGCATCCGCTGCGACCCAGACGTCCCGATAGCCGCCGCGGCGTATGGGAGGGACCGGGCGGCGCTCGAACCGGTGGGGCCGGCGGCCCATCGGCAGCCCTGATCCTCGATCCGATGCGAGGTGCCACTTGCCGATGTAGCCGGTCTGGTAGCCGAGCTCGTACATGCGGTCCGCCAAGGTCGCCGTCCCGGCCGGCAGCGCGATGCCGTTTCGCCAGCATCCCGTCGATGTCGGGTACGTGCCGGTCTGGATCGCTGCGCGGGCCGGACCGCAGACCGGCTGGACGGTGAAGGCCTCGTGGAATGCGACTCCGTCAGATGCCAGCTCGTCCAGGCGTGGCGTCACCGGAAGTCGCTGGCCGAAGACCCCGCAGGAGTCGGGGCGCTGCTGATCAGACAGCACCACCAGCATGTTCGTAGCGGTGCCGACCCCTTCAGCGGGCACGGATGGTCAGGGTGCCTGATGCCCCGTGGGCGCCGTCTACGCCGTCGATGGCGGGCTCGAGGCGGAGTCGGATGTGGCAGTCGGCGCCGTAGGGATCTCGGGAGACCAGTTCCTCGACGACCAGTTCTGTGCCGTCGACGAGGCCCTCGGCCATGCCGAGGTGCAGCGAGCACACCGTGGTTCGGTCCACGGCTGCCGTCGATGCGAACGGGCAGGCGTGCAGCAGGACCTCGATCCCCGAGCCGACCTCCTTCACCTCTGGGTCGAAGCCCTGTCGGGCCATCGCTGCAGTGAAGTCGGCGACGACGTCACCCGACGGCGAGGGCACCCGGAAGCGCTCCGCTGCGTGGCGTCCGACGTCCTCGGGGCTGCGTCCGGTGCTGATGATCTCTGCGAGCAGCCGGCTGAGCTGCTCGTATGGCCCCTTCTCGCCCCACGGACCGCCGACTGCGGGGTTGAGCTCGTAGACGAATCGGGGCCGGCCGCGGCCCTCCGGCGGTGCCTTCGTCTCGAGGACCAGGCCGGCGTCGACGAGCTTGGCGAGGTGCTGGCGGATCGCGTTGTGGTTGAGACCGAAGTGCTCGGTGAGGTCCTTGACTGTGACCGGATGCTCCGCGTCGGTGATCTGGGAGAAGATCGCATGGCGCGTCGGGTCTCCGAGCGCCCTGGCCTGCCGTTGCAGCGTGGTGGTCGTCATGGTCGTCGCTGTCGTCGCACGGAGTGAGCATCGGGTGTCGCAGCCGGAGCGACTTCCGATCGATATTTCACGTTCATGGTAGAAGAAACCGGGCGCCGGCCGACGGCAGAGCCCTCAGCCCCACACCAGCACTCCGACCCATGTGACGAGCACCACGGAGAGTCCCATGATCGTCTGGCGTATCCCCTGCACGGTTGCCTTCGGAGGTGGCGACAGCGCTGTGACCTCCTGGATGGCGACGACGGCCAGCACGGCGATCGCGCCGGCGAGCAGCGAGTGCTCCACGGCGACGGCCCCGGTGAGGAGCGCGACGGCGGCCAGGTCCCACACCGGTTGGGGTGGACCCGAGCGGGGGCGACCATGCAGACGGAAGACCTGGGCGCGCACGAAGGGGATCGACGCCACCGCACGGGCGGACAGCACGAGCCATGCGCCGACAGCGATGGCAGCCGAACCACCGGAAGCCAACACGATCATTGCTGCGATGGCCGATATGCCGATCGCGCCGCTGAGCTCCGGTGCGAGTCGCCGACCCCGTGATCGCATGTCGAACCAGAGCTCCACGCCGACCAGCGGAGCGGCCACGAGCACCGGCCACCACCACATGCCGCCGTCAGCTGTCACGAGCGCGGCAC
>JAFDWA010000267.1 GCA_018268735.1 Actinomycetota bacterium
GGAGCTCGAAGCCCGGGGGGTGGTCCCGGCGTCAGCACTGCGCGAGGAGCTCGACGCCACGATCGTCCGCGTCGCCGGCGTGGTGACCCACCGACAGCGGCCAGCCACCGCGTCGGGGGTCACCTTCTTGAACCTCGAGGACGAGACCGGGCTGGTCAACGTCGTGTGCTCGATCGGCTGTTGGACCCGCTTCCGGACCGTGCTCCGGACCGCCGTCGCCCTGGAGGTCCGGGGGAAGCTCGAACGCAGCCCGGACGGCGTGATCGACGTCGTCGCCCACCACGTCGTCCCCCTGCCCGTCACGGTGGGGGCGACATCGCGCGACTTCCGCTGACGGGAGCGTCAGCGCCGTCGGCAACGCTCGCAGCGCGACGGTCAACCGGTCGTCGCTCCACCTCCGCCGGACAGCGTCACGAACCGGGTGCCGCGTGCCCGCAGGGTGGGCAGGGCGGCGGTCAGCCCCTCTGCGGTCCCGCCGCTCGGACGGATCATGTGCATGATGACGACCGCGCCGCCGGCAGTGGCCGGGCCGGCGACCTCGTGGCGCACCTGGGCGGGGGTGAAGGTCGCGCCGGCATCGCCGTTGACCACGAAGCCGACGGGCAGCTCTCCGAGGTCCGCCACGATCGAGGTCGCGACCTCGTCGTAGTGGGCGGTGCCGGAGCGGAACCACCGAGGTGGTCGACCGGTCAGCTCGCTCAGCAGCACGTGGTTGGTCCAGACCTCGTCCACGACCTCGTCGACCGAGGTCGTCCCGGTGATCCCGTAGGCGCTGCGGCCGGTGACCGACAACGGCACGTGTCGAGTGCCGTGGTTGCCGATCTCGAACTGCGGATCGTGCGCGAAGTCGTGGGCGAGGGTCGGGTTCGCCTCCACCCAGCGGGCGTTGAGGAACAACGTGGCCGGCAGCTGCTCCCGGCGGAGCAGGTCGATGAGCGCGGCGTCGATCCCGTCGGCGTGGGGTCCGCCGCACGCGTCGAAGGTGAGCGCCACCGTCGGTGCCGACCGGTCTTCGACGTGGCGTGCCACGCCCGCGAGGTCCATGCCCCACTGCGTCGGCCTGGCCGACGCGTACTTCGCGTCCAGTGCCGCACGGTCGAGCGGCATCGACGGCGAGGTGCCTGGTGTCGTGGCGGGGGAGGACCCCGTCGTCGGTGGGTTGCGGCCGGCGGCGGGGGTCGGTGTGGACGAGGATCCGGCCGACGTGCGCGGTGGACGGGCGTCGTCATGGCCCGCTGCGCACGCGGTGGCGAGCGCAGCGGCGGTGGCGACCAGCACCTCGCGTCTCCCGATCGGCCTCGACACGGTCGGAACTTAGGACACGGTTCGACCTCGCGGACCCATAGGTGGCGCCATGTTCACCCGACCACGGCTACCTTGGCGACGCGATCGAACCGGCGGTCGACGTCGACGCCGACCACCTCGGATCCGGCTGCGCCGGAGGCGGTCGCACGGGATCGACCAGCAACCAGACCAGCAGCTCCGACAGGAGGCCGTCATGCCCATCCACGGTTCGCTCTTCCAGGAGTACGCGGAGACCACCGGTCAGGACCCGTTCACCCTTCAGAACAAGAAGATGCTGAAGATCCAGATGCAGTACGGGCCGGTCAACTGCAAGCTCGGGTCGATGGTGGCCTACCAGGGCGATGTCCGCTTCACGAACACGGGTTCGGGCGGCCTCAACAAGATGCTCAAGTCCAAGCTCACCGGCGAGGGCGTGAACATGATGGTCGCCGAGGGCAGCGGCGAGCTGTTCGTGGCCGACACCGCGTCGGAGATCCAGCTCTTCTACCTCGAGAACGACATGGTGTCGGTCAACGGCAACAACGTGCTCGCGTTCTCGGCGTCGATCGACTGGGACATCCACCGGGTCAACGCGGGCCGGGCGTCGATGATGGCCGGTGGGATGTTCAACGTCAGCCTCACCGGCACGGGCTACGTGGCGGTGACGACGAAGGGCGATCCGGTGTGCCTCGACGTCGCGGGCGCGCCCACGTACGCGGACGCGGAGGCTGTCGTGCTGTGGACCTCCGGGGTGAGCATGGACGTCCGCGTGGACACCGGCGGACTCAAGTCGATGCTCCGTGGCGGCACCGGCGAGCTCGTCCAGATGGCCTTCGGCGGTCAGGGCTACGTCATGGTCCAGCCGTCGGAGTCGGTCATGGAGGGCGGCGCACAGCAGTCCCAGCAGCAGTCGGCGGGTGGCGGGATGCTCGGGAACCTGCTCGGCGGCTGACCCCTGACCGAGCCCGCTCCGCACGGGTGGGTCACGGTTCACCACGCCTTGGACTTCACTCCGGGCGCTGCGATGCCGATGGAACGCCATGGTCCGATCACGGCGCTCATCGACGCGTGCTGAGCGGCCGGTGCCATGCGGTGTCGGACGCGGTGTCAACGCGACGCCGGTCGGCATCGTTGGTACTGCCATGCGTCGACGTTCCATGGCGATCGCGGTGCTCGCCGCAGCCGTCGGCACCGTCGGGCTGTGGCCGGCCGGCGTCTCGGCCGCCGGCGCGGGTTCTGGGTCGACCACCACCACGACGGCGCTCCCGTCGGCCACGCCGACGGGTCCGACGGGTTCGACCACCGACGTGCTGACAGCCGATCGGGACGCCGTCCGCGCCCGAGTGTCGGACGTCGAAGCGCAGATCGGTGCCGCTGAGGCCGCCGTCGCAGCCGCGCAGGCCCGGGTGGATGCAGCCGAGGCGGCTGCGAGCGAAGCGGCCGCCCGCTCGCGACGTGCTGCCGCGAGCGCTGACGACGCGGCAGCAGCAGCCCGTTCCTATGCGATCGAGGCGTACGTGCGTCCTCCCGCGCAGGACGCGTTGAGCGCGACGGAGTTGTCGGAGGTGCACGACGCCGCCTATGCGACCGGGGTGCTCAAGATCGTCGCTGATCGGCGTCGGGAGGTCGTCGACACGATGGTCGCGGCCCGGGCTGTCGCCGACCAGGACGCTGCAGCGGCCCGCTCGGCGGCCGCCGGAGCGCGCGCCGAGGTCGATGCAGCACGTGGTCAGATCGCGACGCTGCAGGCGGCACGGCAGGCGAGCGCCGGGCTGGCCACGCAGCTCGACGACCGCCTCGACGCGGCGCTCGCCGAGTCGGCGGCGCTCCGTCGAGTCGATGCACGCGTGGCCGATGATCTGGCAGCACAGGAGGTCGCGCTCCGCTCGAGCGGACCTCAGTCGTCCGCCACCGGCGGGGCGCAGGCGGCCACGGTCGCGACGCGACCGTCGACACCGTCGGGTGGAGCAGGGCCATCCACGTCGCGACCGACGACGCCGACCACGACCACCAGGCCCCCGCAGCCGACGGCGCCGCCCACCACCCGACCACCGACGAGCGCGCCGCCGGGCACCACGCCGCCGGCGACGCTGCCGGGGTTGATCACCTGGTCCGACGTGGTCAAGGTCGGTGGCATCTGGGTGAACAAGTCGATCGCGTCGAACGTCGCGGCGTTGCTCGACGCGGCACGCGCTGCGGGCATCAACC
>JAFDWA010000268.1 GCA_018268735.1 Actinomycetota bacterium
CCAGATCGCCGAGCTCGCCAACGACTGGGACGGCTACTCGGGCCACATCCCGCCGAGCACCGCGCTCGCGGCCGAGGTGCTCACCGACTACGGCTATTCGACCGCGGCGTTCGGCAAGTGGCACAACACCCCCGCCGAGGAGACCACGCCTGCGGGCCCGTTCCACAACTGGCCGACCGGGAAGGGCTTCGAGTACTTCTACGGCTTCCTCGCCGGAGAGGCGTCGCAGTGGGAGCCGAACCTGGTGCGCAACACCACCAGCGTGCTGCCGCCCAAGCGCCCCGAGGAGGGCTACCACCTCAGCGAGGACCTGGCCGACGACGCCATCGGCTGGCTGCGGCGCCACAAGGCCTTCGAGGCCGACAAGCCGTTCTTCATGTACTGGGCCAGCGGCTGCCTCCACGGTCCGCACCACATCATGAAGGAGTGGGCCGACCGATACGCCGGGAAGTTCGACGACGGCTGGGACGCCTACCGCGAGCGGGTGTTCGAGCGTGCCAAGGCCCAGGGGTGGATCCCCTCGGACGCCGAGCTCACCCCGAGGGACCCGACCCTCGCCGCGTGGGACGACATCCCCGAGGCCGAGCGTCCGTTCCAGGCCCGGCTGATGGAGGTCGCAGCTGGCTACGCCGAGTACACCGATGTCCAGGTCGGTCGCCTCCTCGACGAGGTCGAGACGCTCGGCTACGGCGACAACACCCTGGTCGTGTACATCTGGGGTGACAACGGCTCGTCGGGTGAGGGCCAGAACGGCACGATCAGCGAGCTGTTGGCCCAGAACGGCATCCCGACGACGGTCGACATGCACATCAAGGCGCTCGAGGAGATCGGGGGACTCGACGTCCTCGGCTCGCCGAAGACCGACAACCAGTACCACGCCGCGTGGGCGTGGGCGGGCAGCACCCCCTACAAGGGCATGAAGCTGCTGGCGTCGCACCTGGGCGGCACCCGCAACCCGATGGTGGTGAGCTGGCCCGGCCACATCACCCCCGATGACCGGCCGCGCACGCAGTTCCACCACTGCAACGACCTGGTGCCGACCATCTACGAGATCCTCGGCATCACCCCGCCGCGGACCGTGAACGGCGTCGAGCAGCAGCCCCTCGACGGCGTCAGCTTCGCCTACACCTTCGACGACCCCGACGCCGAGGGCCGGCTGCGCACCC
The DNA here is from genome assembly GCA_018268735.1 of Actinomycetota bacterium. Classification (GTDB taxonomy): domain Bacteria; phylum Actinomycetota; class Acidimicrobiia; order Acidimicrobiales; family Microtrichaceae; genus Dermatobacter. The sequence continues at coordinate 1,167 of JAFDWA010000268.1, forward strand.
AGTACTTCGAGATCATGGGCAGCCGGTCGATCTACCACGACGGCTGGATGGCCTCGGCGTTCGGGCCCCGCAGCCCGTGGGTGCCGGGGATGCCGCCGGGCATCCTCGAGTGGACCCCCGACCAGGACACCTGGGAGCTGTACCACCTCGACGAGGACTGGACCCAGTCCCGCGACCTGGCCGACGAGCACCCCGAGAAGCTCGCCGAGCTCAAGGAGGTGTTCGCGATCGAGGCGGCGCGCAACAGCGTCTACCCGATCGGCGGCGGCCTGTGGGTGCCGGTGTTCCACCCCGAGATGCGCATCTCGACCCCGTACCGGGAGTGGAGCTTCACCGGCGACATCGTCCGCATGCCCGAGTTCTGCGCCCCGGCGCTCGGCAACCGGGCCAACACCGTCGACATCGACCTCGAGTGCGGCGACGCCGCCAGCGGTGTGCTCTACGCGCTCGGCGGCAACGGCGGCGGGCTCACCTGCTACATGGACGACGGCCACCTCTGCTTCGAGTACAACTTGTTCATCCTGCAACGCACCAAGGCCCGCTCGGATGCGCCGCTGGGCGCCGGCCGCCGTTCCATCCGTGTCGAGACCGTCTACACCGAGGCTCGACCGGGTGGACCGCTGGCGGTCACGCTGTCGGTCGACGGCGACGTCGTCGCCACCGCAGCGGTCCCGATCAGCGCCCCGCTGCTGTTCACCGCCAACGACTGCCTGGACATCGGCACCTGTCTGGGCAGCCCTGTGTCGCTCGACTACTTCGACCGGGCGCCGTTCCCCTTCGACGGCACCATCCACACCGTCGACGTGCGCTACCTCACCTGAGCAGTGAACCACCCGCTCCTCAACATCGCGGCACTGATCGTCGCCGGCGCGATCGTGTTCGCCATCAGCGCGCTGGTGCGTCGCCGGGCGACGAAGCTCGCGGATCTCGACACCGCTCCATGGTCGGCGACCCTCTCCTACGTCGCCACCGCGTACGGGGTGCTGATCGGGTTCTCGATCCTGTTGCTGTTCGGGCAGTTCGCCGATGCTCGCCACGCCGTGGGCGACGAGGCGACCTCGGTCGGGACCGCCTTCGAACAGGCGGCGATGTTCCCGGACTCTGCACCGGCTGTGCAGACCGCGCTGGTCTGCTACGCGGACGCGGTCGCCCGCTACGACTGGCCGGCCATGCGCGCCGATGGCGGCGCACCGGAGGTCGACCGGGCCTTCGCGAACCTCGTGCAGTCCCTCGGCGTCGGTGACGCGCCGTCGACCGGTGTGCTGCACTCGGCGACAGCCACCAACCTGGCGTCCCAGATCGGTGCGATCTCGACGGCTCGGGAGACCCGGTTGGTGGCCGCCGAGGCTGACATGCCGTTGATGATGTGGGTCCTGCTCGTCGGCGGCGGACTGTTCGTCATCGTCTTGCTCTTCGTGGTCACCGCCACCGCTCGGCCTCGCACCCAGGCGGCGCTGGTGGCGTGCGCTGCGATGTTCACGATCATGATGCTGCTCCTGGTCGCGGCGTTGAACTCTCCGTTCGTCGACGGCCCCGGGCGGGTGACGCCACGGTTGATCACCGAAGCTGCCGCCACGATGCGCTCCTCGCCGAACGCTGCGCCGCTCGGTCGCTGTCCGGCGCTGCGTCCCTGATGGGTCGACCCCCTGACCTGTCGAGGTGGTGCGAGGGCTAGCGGGCGGTCGGCGCCGGTGTCGGAAGATCGATCTTGCGGGCGCCGTCGCCGCGCCCGGAGGTGTCCGTGCGCAGTTGCGCTGCGGGCGCTGCGGGGTACGGCGCCAGCGCGTCGTCGGCGACCACGGGTCGGCCGGACACCGTGACGTGGTACCCGGAGCCGATCGCAGCGCCGACGGTGATGGTGAGTCCGTGCAGCGTGCGGGTCTCACCGGGGGTCAGGACGTGGTCGTAGCTTCCCGGGTTGCCGGTTGCCTGGCCCTGGCGGCGCCACAGCGACGGACAGCCGCCGTAGTAGCCGGCGACGTCGCACATGCGGGCACGTTGGTCGACGACGTGGACGGCGACGCCACCGACGTCGAGGACCTGGTCCAACCCGGTCCTCGGGCGGGCTTCGATGGTGACCAGCGCACGGGACGAGGTGGCGGACGGGGCGACGACGAGTTGGGTTCCGGAGGCGGAGCCAGGGCCGGTGAGGTCGAACTGCTCGGATCCGGCGGTGTGGACCGCGACCTGTGTGGGATCGATCCAGCCCGCCGCCCACCGGTTGAACGCGATGGTGTTCTGGGGCTTGCAGCTGTACCTGCCGCCGTTCGCTGCGGTGCACGTCGGAGTCGACGGTCGTGCGCTCATCACGTCCATC
>JAFDWA010000269.1 GCA_018268735.1 Actinomycetota bacterium
ACCCACCTGCCGACGGGGATCGTGACGTCGTGCCAGAACGAGCGGTCCCAGCACCAGAACAAGGACCGGGCCATGAAGATCCTCAAGGCCAAGCTCCTGGACCTCGAGCGTCAGAAGCGTGCCGACAAGCTCGCGGAGATCACCGGCGACGGTGCCGCCGTCGACTTCGGCAGCCAGGACCGCAACTACGTCCTGCAGCCGTACCAGCAGGTGAAGGACCTCCGCTCGGGCTTGGAGCTGTCCAACCCGGATGCCGTGCTCGACGGGGAGCTGGAGGAGCTCATGGAGTCGTACCTCCAGTGGCAGCGGGCCGGCTCGCCGACCGGCTGAGGTCCTGATCGGCGTTCGAGGGACACCCCTCCGCCACTCGCGGCGTCGAGGCTGCGAGACTGCCCACGGCGTCACCGTGGCCTCCATCCCGCGGCTATCGTCACGAGTTCGTAACATGTGCCGCGTGCCGGTCCGGTGTCGCGGAGAGAGGTCAGCGTGATCAGGCTCGACAACGTCACCAAGATCTACAAGGGCGAGATGGTCGCCCTTCGGGATGCTTCGGTCGACATCGAGAAGGGCGAGTTCGTCTTCCTCGTGGGGCCGTCGGGTTCCGGCAAGTCGACGTTCCTCCGGCTCCTCAACCGTGAGGAGCGCCCGGAGAAGGGTCGGATCTTCGTCGCCGGCAAGGACATCGCCGAGTTGCCCGGCTACAAGGTGCCGTACCTGCGTCGGAACATCGGCAGCATCTACCAGGACTTCAAGCTGCTGCCGACCAAGAGCGTGTACGAGAACGTCGCGTTCGCCCTCGAGGCGATCGGCCGGCCGAAGTCGGCGATCAAGGAGGCCGTTCCCCAGATCCTGGATCTGGTCGGGCTCCTCAAGAAGCAGGGCAACATGCCCAACGAGCTCTCCGGTGGCGAGCAGCAGCGCGTCTCGATCGCCCGCGCGTTCGTGAACCGTCCGTTGATCCTCCTCGCCGACGAGCCGACCGGGAACCTGGACCCGGCGACGTCGGTCGGGATCATGAAGCTCCTGGACCGCATCAACCGCACCGGCACCACCGTGGTCATGGCGACCCACGACCGGGGGATCGTCGACACGATGCGCCGTCGGGTGATCGAGCTCGATCATGGTCGTGTGGTCCGTGACCAGGCCCGCGGCGTCTACGAGTAGCGCGCCGTGGCCGTCCGCATCGACTACGTCCTGAAGGAGACGGGGACCAACCTCGTCCGGAACCTCACCCTGACCTTCGCCGCCGTGCTGACCGTCGCGGTGTCGCTCGCGATGGTGGCTGCCAGCTACCTCATCGGAGCGGGGATCAACAACAGCTTCCTCGGACTGCGCTCCGACGTGGACCTGTTCGTGTACATGAACCCGTCGGCGACCCAGGACCAGATCAAGGCGATGGCGAAGCTCCTCGACTCGAGTCCGCAGGTCAAGGAGTACCAGTTCTTCGACGCCGACAAGTCCTACGACGAGTTCAAGCGGCTGTTCCGCGACCAGCCCGATCTGATCAACACGATCAAGCCCTCGGACCTGCCGCAGAGCTTCCGGATCAAGCCGAAGAGCACCGATGCGGCCGTCGTGTCCTCTCTGGGCGACACGCTCGGCTCGAAGGAGGGGGTGCTGCGCGTCGAGTACGCGGCGGAGTACGCCCGGCGGATGCAGACGTCGGTCACCACGTTGAACCGCTGGGTCCAGGTGGTCGCGGGCGTGCTGATCGCTGCATCGGTGCTGTTGATCTTCAACACGATCCGCACAGCGGTGTTCGCTCGTCGTCGCGAGATCGAGGTCATGCGGCTCGTCGGCGCGAGCAACTGGTTCATCCGATTGCCGTTCATCGTGGAGGGCCTGGTGCACGGACTGCTCGGCGCGCTCCTCGCCGCGGTGGGTGCGTGGGGCTTCGACCAGCTCTGGAAGCGCAACTTCGTGGACCAGGTCGGCTTCCAGCTGCTCAACCAGATCCGTTGGGACTCCGGTGAGCTCTGGATGTCGATCGGCATCGTGTTCCTCGTCGGTGCGATGACCGGCGCCGTCGGCTCGGGCATCGCGGTGAGCCGGTTCCTGAAGGCCTGATCCAGTGGACCCGGACGAGCGGGAGGACGGCTACCGGGCGATCCGCTACGACGTCGTCGACGGTGTCGCGACGATCACGCTGGACCGGCCCGACCACCTGAACGCGTTCACGGTCCGGATGTGCCTCGAGATGCTCGACGCGTTCGACCGCGTCGACGACGACCCCGAGGTCCGTGCGGTCATCGTGACCGGCGCCGGCCGGGCGTTCTGCGCCGGCGCCGATCTCGCCGGCGGATCGGCGTCGTTCGACGCGACGACCGCATCGAGGACCGCATCGGTGGCCGACGCGGTCGAGGAGGCGTCGAGCGCGTCGGCGGCGCGGGTGCGTGGATCAGAGCCGATCGACCCGCGGCGGGATCTCGGCGGGGTCCTGGCGCTGCGAATCTTCGAGCTCACGAAGCCGGTCATCGCTGCGATCAACGGGCCGGCGGTGGGGATCGGTGCGACGATGACCTTGCCGATGGATCTGCGCCTTGCCTCCGGCGGTGCGCGGTTCGGCTTCGTGTTCGCTGCTCGCGGGATCGTGCCCGAGGCGTGCTCGAGTTGGTTCCTGCCACGCCTCGTCGGCATCCAGCAGGCGCTCGAGTGGTGCTACACGGCCCGGGTCTTCCCTGCAGCAGAGGCGCATGCCGCCGGCCTCGTCCGCTCGCTGCACGAGCCGGAGGACCTGTTGCCCGCTGCCCGGGCGCTGGCCACCGAGATCGCCTCGGGCGCCGCTCCGGTGTCGGTGACGCTCACACGCCAGCTGATGTGGAAGGGCCTGGTCGCGGACCATCCCATGGCAGCGCACCGGATCGACTCCGCCGGGGTCACCGCCACGGGAGCCGGCGCCGACGCACGCGAGGGGATCACGGCGTTCTTCGAGAAGCGCAGGCCGCAGTGGCGCCAGCGGGTTCCCGACGACCTCCCCGACTGGTTCCCGTGGTGGGACGGGCCAGAGTTCGACGAACCCGCTTGACGATCTGTCGACGACACGTCACGATATATCGGAAGCAGTCGCCGGTTCCATGGGTGGAGCCACCTCCTCTGCGGAGGGCGACGGACCGACGGCGTCGATGGACGCGTGGAGAGGTGAAGATGATGTGTCCGAGTGAGATCGGGCAGCGGCCCGACGGTCGTCGGTGGCTTCCCGGAGGCGACGATGCGACGGCGTGGGCCCCGCAGATCGCCCCGGCAGGACGTCGAGTGCGTTGGGGTCGCGGAACGGGTCGTGGACCCGGCCGTGGCAGAGGTGGGCACGGCCGGGGTCGACGGGCGGGGCGCGGGGACGTCCGTGCCGCCGTGCTCGCCCTGCTCGCCGACGAGCCGATGCACGGCTACCAGGTGATCACCGAGCTGGCCGAGCGGACGCACGGGGGATGGAAGCCGAGCCCCGGTTCGGTCTACCCGACGTTGCAGATGCTCGCCGACGAGGG
>JAFDWA010000026.1 GCA_018268735.1 Actinomycetota bacterium
ACCCGTCGCCCGTCGCCCGGACCCACGGGGTCACCGCGCCGTAGTCGAAGCGGACGACGAGCTCCATGTCGACGGCGACCGTGCCGTTGCGGCCCTCGACACGTCGGTGGATCGACGGGTGCGGGTGATCGGGGCACATGAAGTCGATGACGGCGATCGTGCCGGTCGACGTCGTCATCTCGGTCTCGAGCACCAACGTGTCCGGCTCGTAGCGACGCACGACGTTGCGGACCTCGTCGCTCGGGGAGATCTTCCACCGACCGTGCTCGGGTGTGCCGAGCAGCGCTGCGAAGGAGGCAGGGGCGTCGATCCGCTCAGCACACCACCAGTCGATCGACCCCGTCCGGTCGACGAGCGCGACGCCTCGGGTGTCGCCGAGGAGCGCGTAGTCCTCGATCGGAGACGGCATGCGCTCACGCTAACGGGGCCGTGACCGCTCCGTGGGGGAGCGACGTGCCCGGCGCCGACCCGAGTCCGCGTCGATCCACCGGCGCCGATGGTGAGTGCTCCCCATTCCCGTTCGCTCGTCGGAGCGTCAGAGTCTGGACTGTGCAGGAGAGGATCCCGAAGGTGGATGAGAGGAGCAGGGCGATGGAGGAGCGAGCGTCGGTGTCCGGGTGTCGGTTCCGGCGCCGTTCCAACGTCGCCGAGCGGGCGCTGAGCGCCGCCGTCACCGTCTCGAGTCGGCTCGTGACGTGCACCGTGGTGGACGGCGTGATGTGCAACGACGACGAGTACCGGTGGTACCTCGACGTGCTGGCAGCACAGCTGCGTGCGGTGGATCGTCGGACGGCTCGGTCCGCAGCGTGACGGGCATCCGGAACGAGGCAGCTCAGCCGTTCGTGGTCGGGCTGGGCCCGGCCACGGCGCTCGATCCGTCGACGAGGAGGGTCAGGATCTCCGCGCCGTCGTCGGTCACGACCACGGTGTGCTCGAACTGGGCGGTCGGCATCCCGTCGTCGAGGATCTCGGTCCAGCCGTCCTCCGCAGTGGTGAACCTGGCAGCGCCGCTGCGCAGCATCGGCTCGACGGTGATGCACAGCCCGGGTTCCGCCACTGCCCGGTCGCGTGAGGTGATCGTGTGGTGGACGTGCGGATCGGCGTGGAACACCTCGCCGATGCCGTGACCGCCGTACTCGGAGACGACGCCGTAGCCCTTCGTGTCCGCGACCGCTGTGATGGCCCGGGCCGCGAGTTGGATCGGTTCACCGGCTCTGAGCGCTGCGATGCCTGCCAACGTGGCCTCCCGTGTCGTGTCGACGAGCGCAGCCGTCTCGGCGCCGATCGTGCCGACGCCGACGGTGGCGGAGGTGTCGCCGTGCATTCCGTCGACGAAGGCCGTCACGTCGATGTTCACGATGTCGCCATCTCGGAGCTCGCGGCGGTCAGGGATGCCGTGGCAGAGGACCTCGTTCACCGACGTGCAGATCGACTTGGGATAGCCGTGGTAGCCGAGCGTCGACGGGTACGCACCGAGTCGGACGTAGGTGTCGTGAGCGAGGGCATCGAGGTCGTCGGTGCTCACCCCGGGAGCGGCGGCAGCCACGGTGGTCGCGAGGACTTCGGCTGCCACCCTCGACGCGTGGCGCATTCGATCGAGTGCTGCGCCGGCGAGGATCTGCGGGGTGGGAGGTGGCCACACCGTCCCGCCCTCGACGTAGTGCGGCCGGACGATGTGGGACGGCACGTCACGCAGCGGCGTGACCTTGCCGAGCTCGATCGGAGGTCGTCGGAGCGCTGCCGGGTCGAGGTGGCAGCGCTTCAGCTTGCGCCCGCTGCCGCACCAGCACGGTGCGTTGCGAGTGGCTCTCATGGGAGCGACGCTATCGGCCCGCCCATCGCAAGGATCGCCCGGATGCCGTCGGCGAAGCGCTCCACGTCGCTGCGCCCGGTGGCGAAGCTCGTCATCCACCGCACCAGACCCGCCGAGCGGTCCCACGTCCAGAAGAACGACCAGTCCTGCAGCTGCTCGGTCTTCGCGACGGGGACCCGTGCGAACACCGAGTTCACCTCGGGTGCCCGGTCGATGGTCACACCAGGTGTGCCGGCGAGCTCCTCGGCGAGAGAGCTCGCCATCTCGTTCGCGTGACGGGCGTTGCGCAGCCAGAGGTCGTCGGCGAGCAGCGCGACGACCTGGACTGCGACGAAGCGGCTCTTGGAGACGAGCTGACCCGCCTGCTTGCGGACGAACCTCGCATCGGCGTCGAGCTCCGGACGGACGAAGACGACGGTCTCACCGAACATGGCGCCGTCCTTCGTGAGCCCGAGCGTCATGACGTCCACGCCGGTGTCGCGGACCATCGTGGCCAGGTCCGCCCCGGTGGCGACCAGCGCGTTCGCGATCCGGGCGCCGTCGAGGTGCACGAGCATCCCGTTGCGGTGCGCGGCGTCGCAGATCGTGCCGATCTCCTCGACGGAGTAGAGCGTTCCCATCTCGGTCGACTGGGTGATCGACACGACGGCCGGCTGCGGATGGTGTTCGACGCCCTGCCATGCGAGCCACGGAGCGAGGTGCTCCGGTGTGAGCTTGCCATCGTCGGTCCCGACCGGGATGACCGTCGCGCCGCTGAACCGGGCGGGCGCGCCGCATTCATCGACGACGATGTGCGCGGTGTCGGCGCAGATCACCGCCTGCCACGGCCGCAGGATCGACGCGAGTCCGACGACGTTGGCACCCGTCCCACCCCAGCAGTGGTACGAGCGAACCGGTGCATCGAAGGCCTCGCGGAGCAGCTCCTCGGCTCGGCGGGTCCACTGGTCGTCGCCGTAGGCGAGCGCGCTGCCGGCGTTCGATGCGGCGAGCGCGTCCATCACCTCCGGTGAGACGCCGGCGGCGTTGTCGCTTGCGAAGGACTGGTCCGGGGGTGGGGGGAGCAGGCGGCGAGGGTCCATCGGGCGCATCATCGCGCCGCGGACGAGCAACGGACCCGATGTCGGAATCCCGCCAGTCGACAGCGACCGCCGGTGTCAGACTGCAGAGGTGACCGGATGGAGGCAGACGCCGAGCGAGCCGCTGCACCTCGACGGCGAACGCTGCTACCGGGCGGTGCGATCGAAGGACGAGCGCTTCGACGGCTGGTTCATCGGTGCGGTCACCTCCACGGGCATCTACTGCCGTCCGAGCTGTCCGGTCCGGACGCCGTTGCGGCGCAACATGCGCTTCTTCCCGACCGCTGCAGCCGCGCAGCAGGCCGGGTTCAGGGCGTGCAAGCGGTGTCGTCCGGACGCGACACCCGGTTCGCCGGAATGGGACCGCCGCTCCGATGCCGTCGCGCGGGCCATGCGGCTCATCGCCGACGGGGTGGTCGATCGTGATGGCGTCGACGGGTTGGCGCGACGCTTGGGCTACAGCGCGCGCCAGGTCGAGCGCATCCTCCGTGCCGAGGTCGGCACCGGACCGCTCGCGCTGGCGCGGGCACAGCGTGTCCGCACGGCACGAACCCTGATCGAGTCGTCGGATCTCTCGTTCGCGGAGGTGTGCTTCGCTGCGGGCTTCTCGAGCGTGCGCCAGTTCAACGCGACGGTGCGCGAGGTGTACGACCTCACACCCAGTGAGCTCCGAGGACGATCGGGGACGACCGCTCCGCTGGCCGATGGGTCGCTGCACCTGCGGCTTCCGTTCCGTGGGGCGTTCTCCGCCGCATCGCTGTTCGATCACCTCCTCGCAGCGGCGATCCCCGGTGTCGAGGAGTCCGGAGCGACCGTCGGGGGCGCCACGTCGAGGACCTACCGACGAACCCTCCGACTCGAGCACGGCAACGGGGTCGTCGGTCTCACGCCGTTCGACGACCACGTCGCCGCGGCGCTGCGCCTCGACGACCTGCGGGACCTCGCGGCGGCGGTGACGCGATGCAGGTGGCTGCTCGATCTCGACGCAGATCCAGTCGCTGTCGACGAGGTGCTCGTCGCGGACGAGCACCTTCGGGGTGAGGTCGCCGGTGCTCCCGGCCGCCGTGTCCCCCGAACCGTCGACGGCGCGGAGATGACGTTGCGCATCCTGCTCGCCCAGCAGGTGTCCACCGCAGCAGTGAGGACCCACGCCGCCCGGCTCGTCAACGGCGTCGACGAACGCCTCGGGGTCCTCGACGGCGGCCTGACGCACCTCTTCCCCGACGCCGCGCGGCTGCTCGCTCGTTGGGAGGATCTGGTCGTGGCGCTGCCGGTGCGCCGCCGGGACACGCTGCGCTCCGTTCTGGAGTGCATCGCCACCGGCGAGGTGGCTCTCGACGGAAGCGTCGAACGTGACCGGGTCCGGTCGAGGCTGCTCGACATCGCCGGGATCGGTCCGTGGACCGTCGAGGTCGTCGCCATGCGCGCGCTCGGGGATCCTGACGCGTTCCCGGTGACCGATCTCGTCGTGCGTCGCGGGGCGGAACGACTGGGCCTGCCCTCGTCACCCGCAGCGCTCACCGCGCACGCCGAGCAGTGGCGTCCCTGGAGGTCCACCGCGGTCCAGCACCTCTGGAGCGTGGGTTCGAAGGCGAGGTGGCCATGACCCGACAACACCACGTGATCCTCCGATCACGAACCATCGACAGCCCGATCGGCGGGATCACCCTCGCGGGCGACGACCGTCTGCACCACCTCGTGATGGTCGGCCAGACCCACGAACCGGACGCGACCGCATGGCAGACCGATCCGACGGCGTTCCCTGACGTCGTCGACCAGCTCGCCGCCTACTTCAGCGGTGAGCTCGTCACCTTCGACGTCGAGCTCGCGTTGGACGGCACGGACTTCCAGCGCGCTGTGTGGAACGGGCTGCTCGACATCCCGTACGGCGAGACGTGGACCTACGGGCAGCTCGCAGTGCACATCGGGCGGCCGAGCGCGGTCCGGGCGGTCGGCCTCGCCAACGGCCGCAACCCCGTCGCGATCATCGTGCCGTGCCACCGCGTGATCGGCGCTGACGGCTCGCTCACAGGGTACGGGGGAGGGATCGACCGCAAGCGAGCGCTCCTCGACCTCGAACGCGACCGGAGGTCACCGACGTTGTTCTCGTGAGCCGGGGATCCGCATGGTTGGGCGACTCCGCACGGTCGCGGTCACCGGCGGGCGATCCACGGTTGACTGGTGGGGTGCCCCGGCTGTTCCTCGCCGTCGTCCCCCCCGACGACGTCGTCTCCGAGCTCATGTCGTTGCCACGCAAGGACGCCCGCGGCGTCCGGTTCGTCGCACCGGAGAACTGGCACGTCACGCTGCGGTTCCTCGGTGACACCGACGTCGGCCACGTGGTCGACGCGATGGACGGTGCAGATCTCCCGACGGCGACGGCGACGCTCGGGCCCGGCGTCGACGTGCTGTCCGAGCGAACGCTGGTCGTGCCGGTCGCCGGCCTCGAGGAGCTGGCTGCGACGGTGACCGGGCTCACCCGCGACATCGGTGAGCCGCCGGCCCGTCGCAGCTTCCACGGCCATCTCACCCTCGCTCGGCTCAAGCGCGATGCCCGCCTCCCCTCGGCGATGGGCGCGCTGGTCCGAGGATGCTTCGAGGTGGACGAGGTGGTGCTCGTGCGGAGTCGACTCGACCCTGGTGGTGCGCGCTACGAGGTCGTGACGGGATGGCCCCTCCGACGGTGAGGGCGAACTCGACGTGATCCCCGGATCACCGGAGGGACTCGAAGCCGGTCAGCTGCAGGTGCGATGTCGCCCTGAACGCGCCGAGCGTCCTGCGTCGATCGGAGCTCACGAGTCGTCGGACCCGGTGCGCACCGCAACCACGCCGTAGGCGCGGAGGTGGTTGGCGTTCACGCGCATCGCGCGGACACGGGAACGAGCGTCGTGATCGCGCAGGACGTTGCCGACGAACCGCGTTGCGCCGACGACACCTTCGTCGTCGAGTAGGCGACGGGGTTCGAGCAGGTGCAGCGGCAGCCGGAACCGCGACGCCACAGCAAGGCCGTGCTCGGCGAGCAGGCCGTCCCAGTCGGCGACGGTCAGCGGGTGCACGCTGACCTTGATCGTCGAGGTCAGGTCCGCCCGGACCTGCGTCCGGACCTCGTCGTCGACGTCGTCGGGAGCGAAGGCGATCTCGTGGAGGGCGAAGCGACCGCCCGGCCGCAGCAGGCGGGTGAGCTCGGTCAGGATCCTCTGCTTGAGCGAGTCGGGCTGCATGGTCAGGTATGCCTCGCCGAACACCACGTCGGCGCTGGCCGTCGGCAGCCCGGTGTCCTGGGCGCTGGCGGTGAGCATCGTGCGGTTCGGGCCATCGAGCAGGTCGCCGACCATCGCGGAGGCGTCAGGGTCGCGGTCGACGCCGACGTAGCGCGCCGGATCGGCGGCGAGGATGCGGCGGGTCGTCACGCCGAGACCTGGCGCGACCTCGATCACCTCGTCGCTGGCAGAGATGGCTGCGGCGTCCAGCAGGTTCGAGGTCATCTCCGAGCCGCCTGGTCGCAGCACGGTCTTCCCCAGCCGGGCGAGGAGCCAGTGACCAGGCATCCGTGACGCGTCGAGCGTGTTCCCCGGCAGGTGCACGTGGGATGGAGGAACCTTGGCGAGCATCATGAGTAAAGAATGCCTAACACCTCTTGACGAGGCAAGGGCTTGCTGCGCGCGATCCGCGCCGACGCTCTGGCAGAGTGGGGATCGACGTCGTGGAGGGGTCCCGAGATGAGCAAGCGCAAGCCGCAGGGAGACCCCCGGGGGAGGGCACGTTCCTCTCGGAGGTCGAACAGCCCGAGCCCGACTGCAGGTCGGAAGAGCACGACCCGGTCGTGGGTGCTCGTCGGCGTCGCGCTGGTCTGCGTGCTCGGGATGGTTGCACCCGGCCTGCTCTTCGCCAGCGGGACGAACACCGCCAACACTGCGACGACATCCACGACGGCATCGACGCCGACCACACAGCGTGAGGCCGAGACGACGCTGCCACCGTCGGCGATGCAGTGCTCCTCGATCGTCGACGGCGCTCCTGTGCCCGGTCGCCTGGGCGGATGCACGGGACCAGACGGTGCCGGCGAGCCGGCATCGTTCCTCAGCTGCCCTGACGGGTCGCTGATCGTCGTCGTGGCCGGACACGTCGGGCGCCCAGGGAGCGTGTGGAAGCAGGTGCCGGAGGGGGCCACGCAGGAGCAACTGGTCTCGATCGGCTGCTGATCCACGACGATCGGCGTCAACCATCAGCCGTCGGCGGACCAGCCTGTGCGAGGGAGCAGCACACCCGGGTTCATGATTCCGGATGGATCGAACGCCGCCTTGATGCGACCGAGGAGTTGCAGCTCTGCGGGTCCGTGCGCCAGCTCGATCCAGCGTGCCTTCGCGCGACCGATGCCGTGCTCGGCGCTGATCGTCCCGTGCAGCTCTCCCACGAGTCGGAGCACGGCATCGTCGACGGTGTCGTCGTCGGGGTCGACGCCGGTGATGTTGATGTGGAGCGCGCTCTCGCCTCCGTGGCCGAAGAGCCACGTCCGAGCCCGAGGGGCGATCGAGCTCACCAGCAGCGGAGCGCGCTCGACCAGCTCGGCGAGCGATCCAGGTGGTACCGCAACGTCCAGCTTGTGCGGGATGCCGACGGTGGAGATGGCCGCAGTGTGCTCCTCGCGGTAGCGCCACAGCCGCCTCCGAGCGGCGTCGTCCTCCGCCACGGCGACATCCACCACACCGGGAAGGGAACCGACCACCTCCGAGAGCTCGACGGTCGGATCCCGCAGGTCGGCGGCTTCGATGAGCACATAGGCCCCGGTGGTCTCGGTGAACGGCGGCGCCAGGTCGAACGCGGCGCACACCAACTCGAGGCCGTCGGCGAGGAAGAGCTCGACGGACTCGACCGTCGGGAGCAGCCCACGGATCGACTCGGCCGCCAGGGCCGCATCGCCGACGGACCCGAAGCGCAGCAGCGCCGTCGTGCGCAGCGAGTACGACGCAGCGAGTCGCAGGCGGGCCCGGGTCACGACCCCGAGCGTTCCCTCGCTGCCGGTCACGATCGACGGCAGGTGGTAGCCGGTGTTGTCGCGCAGCGTGCCGCCGAGGTTCGAGAGGGTCACCCCTTCGCCGGTGACGACCTCGACGCCGACGACCTGGTGGCGCGTGTCGCCGTAGCGGACCGCCCGCGTGCCGCAGGCGTTCGTGGCGATCGTGCCCCCGACGGTGGCCGTGTCCCGGCTTGCGAGGTCGACGCCGTAGTCCCAGCCGTGCTCCCGGGCTGCACGCTGGACGTCGCCGATCGTGGTGCCCGCAGCAGCGGTCAGCACACCGGCGTGGGCAGTGACCGACTCGACGCCAGCGAGGCGATCGAGGCTGAGGACGACCTCGCCGGCGAGGGGTACCGAGCCGCCGACGAGACCGGTGTTGCCGCCTTGGGGGACGATGCCCACCTCGCGGTCACGGCAGTAGGTGATGGTCGCGGCGACCTGCTCGGTGCTCGACGGCCGGACCACTGGCGTGGGGGGCCCGTGGAATCGACCGGTCCAGTCGCGTCGGTAGCGGGCAGTCACCTCGGGGTCGTCGAGGACGTTGCCTCCTCCGACGATGTCTCGCAGGGCCCGACCGAGGGTCTCCTCCGGCGTCATGATCAGATCGTTCCACGGCGGTCGACCTGCCCGCGACCGCACTGATACCCTGTGGGGTATGTGGCATCCAACGTGGCGGAGCACTGCAGCGTGAACACCTGCGGGTTGACCCGCGTGCTCGTTCCGGCGTTCTTCATCGGGTTCGCGGTGAGCGCTCTGGCCGGCAGGGAGATCTACGGTTGGGTCGTCGCGGGGTCGGTGGCCGTCGTGGTGGTGCTGTTCGGACGGCGGCGAGATGCCGGCGGGACGTGCTCGCTCTCCGACCGGGAGGCCGTGTCGTCGGGAGTCGTCGACGGCGACAGGGGCACCTGACCGATCCGGGACGACCGAACGACGAGGAGCATCCGTGGCAGACGAGTCGCATCCCCACCACGACGGGACCTACGTCGCGGACTTCGACAGCAAGGCAGCCACCTGGGACGACCCGGCGAAGATCGCACGGTCCCGCGAGGTGGCAGACGCCATCGTGGCGGCGACGCGACCCGGTCCAGCGACGACCCTGCTCGAATACGGCGCAGGCACCGGCCTCGTCACCGAGGCGCTGGGCAGCCGGATCGGGCCTGCGGTGCTCGTCGACACCTCGGCGGGCATGCGTGACGCCATGGCGGCCAAGGTCGCTGACGGCCGCCTCGTCGACGTCCGGATCGTCGACCTCGACCTGGAGCGACCGGATGCTGTGCTGCCCGACGAGCGCTTCGACGTGATCATCACGGTCCTCACGCTGCACCACGTCACCGAGCTCGACCGGGTGCTCGGACGGTTCCGGGACCTGCTCGCTCCGGAAGGGCACCTGTGCATCGTCGACCTCGACGCCGAGGACGGGAGCTTCCACGGCGACGGGTTCACCGGCCATCACGGCTTCGAACGCGATGCGCTCGCGGAGCGGGTCAGGGCGGCGGGCTTCGGTGCGGTCGAGGTGTCGGACTGCGGACAGCTCGTCAGAGACGACGGCGAGTACCCGATGTTCCTGGCACTCGCGGCTGACCCGCGAGGCTGAGGCTCAGGCCACAAGGACGGGGCGCGTCCGCACGGTGTCGTCCCAGGTGAGGAGGTCCAGGTCCGCGTCGAGCGTTCGCTCACGCGCGGCGAAGATCTCGGCGACGTCGGCGGCGTCGAGGCGCTCGACCATGATCGACAGCCCGTCGCAGTCGCTCACGTGGGGCAGGATGGCGCGGATCAACCGCTGTGCCTCTTCGACGTCGGCGTCGTCGAGCTCGGTCCCGGCGAGCTCGACGAGCCGTCGGGCACCCGCGATCGCGACGTCGTGGTCGTCGATGAGCGCGTCGATGTACTCGGGACCGAAGATCTGCACGAGCAGCGGGTACATGGACTCCTCCTCGTAGCGGAAGTGCGGGCCGGTCAGCGCTGCGATCCGACCGAGGAGCTCTCCGGCCCGTTTGCCCTCCCGCTCGCCGAAGGCCGTCGACAGATCGAGGAGCCCGTCGCGGACCTGCCGGTGCTCGTCGCGGAACATGGTGCTGAACGCTTCGGACATGGTCGGTACCTCCTGGGTGCCGGAGCTCTGCGGGGAGCGCAGGAATCCCGACCAGTGTGGTCAGGTATTGGTTCCTCTGTCGACCCCTCGACGATGTGACATCGCGCACCTCTGGGCCGCGGCCTCCCACTGATGGTGCGGCGTGTTGTGGTCGAATGCGGTCGTGGAGTTCACGACGATCGATGTGGGCAGCGACGGTGCGCGCGGATGGATCGAGCTGAACCGTCCGGACAAGCGCAACGCGCTGTCGACGACGATGCTCGCCGAGCTCGCCGCAGCCGCTCGATGGTTCGAGGACCGACCAGGGGTCAAGGTGGTGGTCGTGTCGGGGAGGGGCCGGTCCTTCTGTGCGGGTGCCGACCTGTCGACGTTCGTGACGCCGGATGTCGTGCGGTCACCTCGCGATGCCGCCGATCTCGGACGGGCCATGGCGGATGCCATCGAGGAGATGTCTGCGGTGACCATCGCTCGGATCCACGGCCACTGCGTCGGCGGCGGCCTGGTGCTGGCAGCGGCGTGCGATCTGCGAGCGGCCGCAGAGGACACGTACTTCTCGATCCCCGAAGTGGACCTCGGCATCCCGTTGGCCTGGGGTGGGATCCCGAGGCTCGTGCGTGAGATCGGACCAGCGCTGACCAAGGAGCTGGTGCTGACGTGTCGACCCTTCAGCGCCGGCGAGGCGCAGGCGGCGGGGTTCCTCAACCGGGTCGTCGCGGTCGACCGACTCGATGCCGACGTCGAGGAAGTTGCCCGTCGACTCGCCGAGAAGTCGTCGTTCACCCTGCGGGCCACGAAGCGCCATGTGGATGCGGTGACCGCGCAGGCGGTGGGGATCGATCGCTCGTGGTCCGACGCGGACGTGCTGGTCTCCGCGTTGCACGACGAGGAGTCACGATCGGTGGCGCTCGCGTACCTCGAGCGGTTCGGCCACCAGGCCCCGACGACAGCGGAGCCCGCCGACGTCCGCCATGGAGATCACGAAGCGCGCTCGGAGGGAATCGAACCCCCAACCTTCTGATCCGTAGTCATCGTTGGGGTGTGATGGTGCGGATTGGCCGGGGGTCATGGCCCGACGTTCCGCGGGTGGTGGCGTGCGGGTGTGCTTTCGAGGTTCGTGGATCGCGGCTGAACCATGGGACGTGACCATGGGACAGGGGCACCCTGATGCCGAAACGATCCTGATGTGGATCGCCAACCACGACGACTCTCAGCTCGTCGACCTCGCGAACCTGTGGCACGGCTACAGCTACCTCGGGACCCTGAGCGCTGAGCGCTCCGCCAGGTATGACACCGTGCTCGACGAGCTGGTCGCCGACGGCACCCTCGTCCGCACCGGTGACCGCTACATCGGGTTCAGCGTTGCGGCGATGCGGGACTACGCACTGTCATGGCGAGATGCTGGCCCTGGATCCCACGCCCCGACTGGCGTGGACCGGTGGTGGCAGGAACACATCGAGGAGCTCATGGAGGAGCGCTACGCCGCCAACCGCCGAGACATGGTCTCGGACTGATGGAGCGCCCACCATCCGACGTTGACGCCGTGAGACGAGGTCGGCCCCGCGAGGGTCGGCCCGTCCACGTGCGCATCCCGGATGACGACATCGAGATCATCGACCGACTCGCCGAGCATGACAGCGTGACCAGAGCGCACGTCATCCGGCGGCTCATCGCCGAAGGACTCGCATCCGAGCGTCCGCTGAGCTAGAGCTTCGCGTTCGGGGTTACGGACTGGCGGACCAGCAGTGACAGGACGGCGATCATCGCGACGTTCGCTCCTGCGATCTGGTCAGGTGTCGCTGTGACCGCACCGAACAGGACGAGCGCGTTGATGACCGCGACGATGGCGCCGGAGATGACTGCGGGTTCCTGCGTGACGATGTTCTTGATGGAGAAGCTGGACATGGGGTGAGACCTCCTCAGGTCGTGATGGTGTGGGCGAGCTGCTGGACGAGCTGGGTGA
>JAFDWA010000270.1 GCA_018268735.1 Actinomycetota bacterium
TCGAGCGGTCAGACGGCGGACGTTGGACCTTCGAGGGCCACGACATCGCCGGGCGTCCGGCCTACGCGGTCGCGCGCGCCGGCATGGTCCGCACCTTCCAGACAGCCCGGGTGTTCCCACGGCTGTCGGTGCTCGACAACATCCGGCTCGCTGCGGGCTCCCAACGTGGCGAACGCCTCACGAACGCGCTGCTGCCCTGGCGTTGGCGTGCGCAGGAGGCCGAGCTCGGCGAGCGAGCTGCGGAGCTCGGCCGCTGGGTCGGCCTCGGCGACAAGCTGGAGGATCGGGCCGGCACCCTGTCGGGCGGTCAACGCAAGCTCCTCGAGCTGGCCAGAGGGGTGATGGCATCGCCCCGTCTGCTCATGCTCGACGAGCCGATGGCCGGCGTGAACCCAGCGCTGCGCCAGATCCTGCTCGACAAGATCCGGGAGCTGCCCGGCGAAGGCATCACCGTGCTGTTCGTCGAGCACGACATGGATGTCGTCTCTGCCATCTCCGACACGGTCGTCTGCATGGCGGAGGGCCGGATCATCGCGACGGGCACCGCCGGCGAGGTCGCCGCTGACGAGCGGGTCGTCGAGGCCTACCTGGGCGGATCGAGCGGCGACCTGCGGGACATGCAGGCCGGGTTCCGCCACGCGGTCGACGAGCTGTACGGGGACCAGCAACCGTGAGCGACGACCTACTCGTCGTGACCGACCTCGTCGCAGGCTACGTCCCAGGGGTCGACATCCTGCGTGGCGCCTCGGTCACGGTTGCCGGTTCGGAGCTCGTCGGCATCATCGGCCCGAACGGTGCCGGCAAGTCGACGCTCATCAAGGCGGTGTTCGGGCTCGTGCCGATCCGATCCGGTTCGATGACCATGGGCGGCACCGACATCGTCGGCGTCCGGGGCCACGACCTCGTCGAACGTGGAGTCGGCTACGTCCCGCAGGTCAGCAACGTGTTCGGCACGCTCACCGTCGAGGAGAACCTCCGGATGGGAGCGTTCCTGCGCCCCGGCCGCTTCGAGGTCCGACGCGACGAGGTGCTCGACCTCTTCCCTGCACTGCAGCCACGTCGGGGGGACCGGGCCGACGCCTTGTCCGGCGGCCAGCGCCAGCTGCTCGCGATGGCGCGTGCGCTCATGATGGAGCCGAGCCTGCTGCTGCTCGACGAGCCGTCCGCCGGGCTCTCCCCCGCGATGCAGGACGAGGTCTTCGCCCGGATCGCCGCGATCAACGAGGCCGGTGTCTCGATCCTGATCGTCGAGCAGAACGCCCACAAGGCGCTGCGCATCTGCCATCGGGGCTACGTGCTCGACAGCGGCGTCGACGCGTACACCGGCACCGGCGAGCAGCTGCTGCAGGACCCGAAGGTCATCGAGCTGTACCTCGGCTCGCTCGCCCGGAAGCGCTGAGCCCCCGGGAACACCGAGCCCCCGGGAACACCGAGCGGGGCGCCTCCGCAGAGACGCCCCGCTCGGTCACAGGTGATGTGGTCGGTGTCAGCCGACGGAGATCTGCTGCACCCCCGGGATGTTGGCGTACTTGCCGTCCGGCGTGTACTGCCACACGTCGTAGACGCCGGTGCCGGGCTGCATCTTGTTCCACTTGTCGAAGGCGCTCGACGCCCCCCGGTAGTGGATCGACTTGCCCTCGTCGAGCAGCGCCTTGCAGTCCTTGAAGGTGTTGCAGTCGTTGTCGCCCTCGAGGTTCTTGGCGAAGGCCTCGGCGATCTTCGTGCCGTCGTCGCTCTTGGCCTTGACCGCCGCGAGCGCCATCAGGTTGGTGCAGTCCCAGTAGTAGGAGGAGAAGATCGTGTCGATGCCGGTCTTCGCGAACTCCGCGGTGAACGGGCTCTGGATGCCCTTGGGCGCCGATGCCGGCGCCGTGCCCTTGATGCCGGCGACCTTCGTGAGGTCCGCAGCGTCGACGGTCTTCGCGAAGCTGTTGCTCTGCATCCCGTCGGCGGTGTAGGTCGGCATCTTCGACGGCCCCTCACCCTTGCCGATGAGCGTGTTGACGACCTTCGCGCCGTCGTCGTTGAAGCCGATCACCGCAACGGCGTCCGGCGAGCTGTCGAGCGCCTTCTGGACGTCGGCGTCGAAGTTCGATGCATCCGGGTTGTACAGCACCGTGGTCGTGACCTTCGCACCGCCGTCGGTCAGCGCCGTCTTCAACGACTCGGAGAAGCCCTTGCCGTAGTCGTCGTTGCGGGCGAGGATCGCCACCTTCTTGTGTCCGTCGTTGGTGATCAGGGTCGCGAGGGCGGGGCCCTGCAGGTCGTCACCGGGAGCGGTGCGGAAGAAGTAGCCGCCGCCGCCGTCCTTGAGGTTCGCGGCCGTGGTCGAACCCGAGCACGCCGGCACCTTGTCGGCCTTGAACGAGTCGAGCATCTTCGCAGCGACACCCGACGGGGCCGGTCCGATGATGAGGTCGGCCTTGTCGGTGTTGATCAGCTTGGCGTAGCTGGTGGCCGCCACGTTCGGGTTGGTGCCGTCGTCGGCGACGACGAGCTTGACCTGCTTGCCGTTGACGCCACCCGCCTCGTTGATGGAGGCGACGGCCATCTCGATCGGCGTCTGCAGCGACTTCGCGATCGCGCTCAGGTCACCGGTCTGCGGCACCAGCGCCCCCATCACGAGCTGGGCGTCGACGTTCCCGCGGCTGGACGATCCGCCGCCGGCGGCGGTGGTTGTGGTCTTGTCGCTCGACTCGCTCCCACCGCACGCGCTGGCCACGAGGCCCACAGCGGCGACGAGCACGACGAGCACGCGCATGACGTTGCTCCGCATCGGCTGGTCTCCCTACGTCGTTGAGGACCGGACGTCGTGTCCGGCAGGGTCACCCTAGGTTCAGCCGGCCGGCCGACGCGGGATGGAACCCGCTCATGGCCGGCGTCCTCAGGCGACCTCGACGCCGTGACGGCGATCCGGCCGGTAGGTCGCGAGACGTTCGGAGCTGCGCCACACCTCCCGGTAGTGACCACGGATCTCAGCGTCGAGGTCGTGCGGCTCGCAGACCACCGACGATCCACCGCTGGTGCTCGACGGCAGCCCGCCGACCTGGAGGATGCGCTCGCGGCTGATCACGCAGCGGTCCTGGACGAGCTCGGCCGGCGCCACCCGCAGGCGGAGCTTGTGGTCCCGGTGGCGAAGCGCCCTCACGTGGTCGACGAGCTCCTCGATCTCGTCGTCATCGAGACGGTCGCTCACGAGCACACGGGTGATCGACGTGTGCGCGCTCAGGTACTCGAGCTCGCTGCGACGGCAGTAGGGATCGACGACCATCGGGTGGTGCAGCGCGGCGATCCTCCCGACGATCCTGGCGAACGCCAGCGGGTCGCTCGACGCGAGGTCGACGTCGAGCACCTCGAATGCAGGGAAGCCGGCATCGGGGCCGATCGCGTCGACGACGCGACGGCCGAGCTCGGTGGGCACCACCCAGTCGGCGCCGGCGGTCCCGAGCAGCCCCCGTCGCAGCAG
>JAFDWA010000271.1 GCA_018268735.1 Actinomycetota bacterium
TCGGGATCGCTGCGCTCAGCGACATCGCGGACGAGCTGTGGTCCGAGCACGACCCGATGGACCGGCTGGTCGATCGCAGGCCGCTCCGGCTGCGCCGCGAGCACGACGGCTTCGAGCTGGCGGTCGACCTCCCGTTCGCCGACCGGGGCGACGTCGACGTCGGCCGCAGCGGGAACGAGCTCGTCGTGACCCTCGGGCCGCACCGCCGGTCGCTCGCCCTGCCCGAGTCGCTGCGGCGGCGCGAGGTCAGTGGTGCGTGCGTCGCTGACGGCGCCCTGCGCGTGCGCTTCCGGGACCCCGTCGCCGCCGGGTGACCGTCGGAGCCATGATGGTCGCCGTGGACGACGACGGAGCACAGGGCCCGCAGCACGCCGCAGCCGACGGCGTCGAGCACCTGCAGCGGGCCGCTCGGGAGATGATCGCAGCGGCGCGCTCGTTCCTCGATGCCGTCGAGCAGGTCGTCGAGGACAACGAGGCGCTGCGTGACGCCTCGTCGAGCGTGTCGGACCTCGTGGCCACCGTCGTGGAGTCCGTCCGCCCCGGCGGGCGAACCGTGCCATGGGCCGATGAGGACCAGCCGCCGTCGTCGCGGTCCGACTGGACGGCTGCAGCGCAGGGCTCGGCAACGTCGAGCGCTGACGTCGTGGCAGGCCCGGAGCGGGAGCGGGTCGACGCCGAGACCGAGGAGTGGGCCCGACCGCTCGTCGACGACGCCGCGCCACGTCGGCCGTCGAGGGTCCGACGGATCGCGGTCGACTGAACCCCGGTGTCGACGGCCCGAATCCTCACCACAGGGTCCGGGTGGGCCGACAGGTGAGGTGATCCCATGAGACTCCTACGACTCGATCACCTCCCCGGAGGGCGCTCCCTGGACCTGCACCGTCGGCTGACGGTGCTCACCGGCGCGCCCCCCGACGTGGTGACGCACCTGACCCACCTGCTGCGCTCCGTGGCAGCAGGGGAGCCGGTCGCCGATGAGGGAGAGGTCGAGCTCCACGGGACCCGGCTGGCTCTGCAGGGCCAGCGCTTCGACGTCGCCGGCGGACCCGCGGTGGACCCGGTGCTGGACCTCGCTGCTCCCGCGCCGCTGCGTCCGGTGCGCTCGCTCGGGCCGGACCCCACGATCCACCCACGGCGGAGCGGAGGTCCGCTGGTCGAGATGCGTGAGGTCGGCTCACCCGTCGTCGGTGCCGGGCTCACCTCCGGTGCCGCCGCCGACCCACCAGCCACTCACCACGAGCACGATCCGGCGTCGCGGACCCGACGCATCGCTGCCGACGACCTCGTGCGGCTGCGCACCGAGCTGCGCACGCTGAGCGGGGAGCGTGCGGTGCTCGAGCGGCGGGCAGAGGAGGTCCGCTGCGACCTCGACTCCTTCGCCCGCGCAACCCTCGACGTCGCCGCGGGTCAGCTCCAGGCACTCGAAGACCGTCGTGGCGCAGCGTCCACCGAGGTCGGTGCCGACTTCGACGGCCGAACGACACCCGACGAGCGAGCGACACCCGACGAACCGGACGACGTCGACCGCCGCGCCGGGGTCCTCGTCGAGCGCATCGAGGCCATTCAGCGCTCGTTGGAGGAGCAGCGGATGCGTCGCTCCGTGCTGCGCGACCTCCTGTCGACAGCGAGCGCTCGACTCGACGAGGCACGCTCGCTCGCCGAGGTGGCGACTCCCGCGGCACCGACCCTCGACGTGGGTGCGGTCGAGCGACTCGAGTCGATCCGCGATCGGATCCTCGAGGTGGAGCGGGGACCCGACCGCCTGGACGAGCCGGACCGGCGTGATCTCCTCGTCGAGCTGCGATCTGCAGAAGCAGAGCTCCTCGACCGCCTGGGCTTCGAGACCTACGCGGACTACGTGATGGGTGCCCCGTCGCTCGCAGGTCTGCGGTCCGCTCCGGAACCCGATGCTGCACGGGGACCTCGGATCAGCACCCTCGAGGAGGAGGTGCAGCTCCTGCACCACGAGATCTCGCTCCTCGACGACCTCGAGCAGGCGTCGGCCCGTGCTGAGGTCGTGGAGGAGGCTGCAGCACTGCTGGGTCGGCCGGCTGAGGTCGTGACGAGGTTGACCGACCGCGAGCTCGCAGAGCTGCTGGGATCGGTCCGCCGCGACCAGCACACGCGGGCTGCGCCGAGCGACCCGACGCACCTCGACGACGGTGGCCGCCTGGCCGACCTCGATGCGCAAGCCCAGGCGCTGCGCGCACGGGTCGCCGAGTGCGAGGCGCGGGTGCAGCGCCACGAGCACGCGACCGCCGAGCTCGCGGGGCTTCGGGCAGGTGAGCTCGAGCTCCGGGAGCGGGAGCGAGACCTCCTGGTGCGGATCTCGGACCGTGAGCGACTGCTGGGGCTGCTCGGCGCCACGGGACAGGAGCCGTCGGAGGTCGCTCCGGCAGATGAGCCCGAAGCAGAGGTGCTGCGTCGGCGCGTCGAGCGCGACACCTCGGTCGCCTGGCCGATCGACCGCGAGTGGCAGCTGCTTGCCCGCCTCGGGGAGCTGCGCTCTGTCGGAGCCGTCGGGTCGCTCCCGCTGCTGCTGTCGGGCATCGACGTGACCGCGAGCGGCACACCGGCGCTGCTGCACCGGATCGCGTCGATGTCGGAGCTCGTCCAGGTCGTGGTCGTGTCCGACGACGACCGGCTGGCCCGCTGGGTGGGGACGCTCTCCGAGGACGCGACCCTGGTCCGCTGGTGAGCGTCGATCGGGTCCTCCCTCTGCGTCGCACGATCGGCATCGACGTCGGCGGCACGAAGACCCTCGGCGTGCTCGTCGAGCGCGGCGGCGACGGTCCGGTCATCCTCGACCGGGAGCAGGTGCCGTCCGACGCCGGCTCGCCCTCGGTGCTCGACGGGATCGTGACCGTCGCCCGGTCGCTGTCGGAGCGCTTCGAGGGCGTGGACGGCGTCGGGGTCGGTCTTGCGGGCTTCGTCGACCCGTACGGGGTCGTCCGCTCCGCACCGAACTCGGCGGGGCTCGTCGGCGTCGACGTGCGGGCACGTCTCGTCCACGAGCTCGGCGTGCCTGTGGTCGTCGACAACGACGCGAACTGCGCCGCGGTCGCTGCCCACGCGATGTCGGCCCCCGATGCCCGTCACCTCGTGGCGGTGACGTTCGGGACCGGCATCGGCGGGGGTCTGATCGTCGACGGTCGGCTCGTCCACGGTGCCCGCGGCTTCGCCGGCGAGCCCGGGCACATGGTCGTGTGCCCGGATGGCCCGCTCTGCCCGTGCGGCCAGCGTGGCTGCTGGGAGCGCTTCGCGTCGGGGTCCGGCCTGGCCCGACTCGCGAGGCTCGCCGTCGAGGCCGGTGACGCTCCGGGGCTGGCGGCCGTGGTCACGCACCCGTCCGAGCTGCGCGGGGAGCACGTGACGGCGTTGCTGCACGCACACGATCCGGGTGCGACCGCGGTCTTCGACACCTACGCGGGATGGGTCGCGCTCGGCGTCGCGAACCTCGT
>JAFDWA010000272.1 GCA_018268735.1 Actinomycetota bacterium
GATCACGACGGGATCGCTGCTGTTCGCCGGTGGGGGGGCGGAGCTGGCGGTTGCCACGTCCGGCGACGCTACCGGCGTGTCGAGGTCCTGGGCACGTCTCGGCGCTCGGTTCGCAGGTCGACCCTCGGAGCCCGGCGGTGCTCCCACAGCAGCCACGCGGCGGGGTCGCCGTCCGGGTCGAAGCGTGCGACCTTGACCGGGCCGGGCTGGTCGAGGCCGACGACGTCGTTCTCGGCGGCGAACCCGAATGTGACCGGTGAGGTGACCGGCGGCTGCCACCCGTCCACTGCTCGGGCTGAAGGGGTGACCACCAGGGTTCCCGGCTGCTCGCCGGCGGTGACGGTGAGGGTGGCGAAGGCGTGCTCGTAGACCCCGAGAAGACGCTCCAGGTCAGGATCGACGTCGTCGTCGACCGTCGGATCCTGCTCGGTGACGTCGAGGAGCTCGGGCAGCATCCGTCGTCGCACGGCCTGGTGCACCGCGGCGCCGTTCGTCGCGTTGGTGAGCACGACCAACCCGACCCGTCGGCCAGGGGCGACGAGCAGCTCGCTCACGTAGCCGACCGTCGTGCCACCGTGCTCGATGGTGCGCACCGCCCCCGAGTCGGGGCCGGAGCCGTGGTCGTGATCGGAGTGGTGGTCGTGATCGGAGTCGTGGTCGTGCACGAACCAGTCGAGGGCGACGGACTCTCCGGGCATCACGTCGGAGGTGACCGGTCGGTGCAGCCGCTCCAACGACTCCTCCGACAGGATGCGGCTGCCGTCGATCGCTGCGCCGGTCCACTGGAACCGGGCCCACTCGAGCAGGTGGTTCACCGACGCGACGAGACCGCCGGCTGCGCGGTCGAGCGGTGTGAGCTCCCAACCGGGCTGCCATCCAGCCCTGCGGAGCAGGTACGCCGTCCCGTCGAAGACCCAGTGCGGGGCGGACACGTCGGAGGTGATGACCTCATCGGCGCTGAACCCGGCGTCGAGCATCCCGAGCGGTCCGAGGAGCCGCTCGCGCAGGAACGCCTCGTATGGGATCCCTGCAGCAGAGGCCACGACCTCACCCGCGATCGAGAACCCGGCGTTGTTGTAGGACCAGCCGGTGTCGGGCTCGAAGAACCGACGGGCGGTCCTGAGCCCGGCGAGCCCGTCGGCGGCCCCGGCGACGAACAGGTGGTCGCCGTCGAAGCCGGAGCGGTGCGCCAGCGCGACCTCGACGGTGATCGACCCCGTGTCGAGCCCGGTCAGCATCCCGAGACCGGGGAGGTGCTGCTCGACGGGATCGTCGAGGGCCAGGCGACCTTCCTCGACGAGCACCATGACCGCGGCGGACGTCAGCGTCTTGGTGATCGAGCCGACCTGGAACAGCGTGGCACCGTCGACGGGTCGTGGCGCCTCCGTGTTGCCGATGCCTGCGCCGACGACGTGGCGGACGTCGCCGACCACGATGCCGGCGGCCGCGCCGGGCACGTGGTGCGCTGTGACCGCGGCGTGCAGCGAGTCGTCGAGCATCGACGTCACGGGGTCGTCCTCAGGTGCGTCGGTCAGCGGTGTCGGCTCGGGCATCGACGCACACTACGCGGCGGGCGATCGTGGTTCGGGTGCGTCCGTCGGGCACCGCTACCGTGGCTCCATGCTCGACGTGCGCCTGTTCCGCAACGATGCCGAGGCGGTGCGCTCCGGCCTCCACCGGCGTGGCGAGGATCCCGGCGCCGTCGACGAGGTGGTGCGCCTCGACGCCGAGCTGCGGAACCTCACCGCCCGGCGTGACACCCTCCGGGCGGAGATCCGTGCGTTGTCGAACGAGGTCGGCGCGCTGTTCCGCGACGGTCGCCAGGACGACGCCAAGGAGCTGCAGGAGCAGAGCCGGATCCTCGGCGCGGAGGAGAAGGCACTCGACGCCGGCGCGGACGAGCTCGCGATGGAGCTGCGCGAGCGGTTGTTGCGCATCCCGAACCTCCCCTCCGACGAGGCGCCCGACGGAGCCGGCGAGGACGACAACGTCGTGGTGCGCGTCGAGCAGCACGACGCCGGCTCCTACGCCGAGCACCAGCGGGTGCCGCACTGGGAGATCGGCGAGCAGCTCGGCATCCTCGACGTCGAACGGGCCGTCCGCATGTCCGGGTCGATGTTCGTGATGTACCGCGGCGCCGGTGCTGCGCTCGTCCGTGCGCTGTGCCAACTCGCCCTCGATCGCAACGTCGACCTCTACGAGGAGGTCCGTCCGCCCACGCTGGTGCGGACCGACACGATGATCTCGACGGGTCACCTGCCGAAGTTCGAGGAGGAGGCCTACCACCTCGAACGCGACGACCTCTGGGCGATCCCGACCGCGGAGGTGCCGCTCACCTCGCTTGCGCGCGACGAGATCCTCGACGAGTCCGACCTGCCGCGACGGTTCTGCGCCCACACGAGCTGCTTCCGTCGGGAGGCGGGCTCTGCCGGCAAGGACACCCGTGGGCTGCTGCGCGTCCACGAGTTCGACAAGGTCGAGATCCTCGCCTACGCCACCGAGTCACAGGCGCAGGACCTGCACGCGGAGATCCTCGAACGCGCCGAGTCGACGATCCGCGACCTCGGTCTGGCGTATCGGATCCTCGACCTGTGCGCAGCCGACCTCGGAGCGTCGTCGAAGCGCACGTTCGACATCGAGGTGTACGCCCCCGGTGCGGATCGGTGGTTGGAGGTCAGCTCGGTGAGCTGGTTCGGTGACTACCAGGCGCGTCGCGCGAACCTTCGCTATCGCCCGACGGCGGGTAGGGGCACCGGGATCCTGCACACGCTCAACGGCTCGGCGCTCGCCGTGCCGCGGGTGTGGGCGGCGATCGTCGAGACCTACCGGCAGCCGGATGGCACCGTTGCGGTACCGGAGCTCCTCCAGCCCTACATGCGGGGGCTCACGACCATCGCCTGAGCCGAGCGGTGCAACGACGAGCGCGGCAGACCGCTCAGAGCGGGAGGTGCACGCGCAGCCAGTCGGCCAGCAGCGGGTCGGTGACCAACACCGCCTCGTCGGTGGTGGCGAGTCGCAGCTTCCCGTCGGCAAGCAGTCGGTCACGAGCATGGTCTGCCGCGCCTGGTGAGAGCCCGAGGCGCTCTGCTGCGGAGCCGTAGATGGATCCTTCGTTCGCGTAGATGCGGAGCACCTTCCTCTCCGTAGCTGTCAGGTCGTCGTAGGTCGCAGCGAGCCCGGCGGCCTCGGCCTTGCGGAGGGACTCCCATGCCTTCCCCCACACCTGGTCGGCCCGCTCGCCGCGGTCGGTATGGCGCCAGACCTCGTCGGCTGCCCGCATGGTTCGCTGCGGGTGTCCGGCGGTCAACTCGAATATCTGGCCGGCGACGATGCCGGGGTCACGGATCGTTGCGGTGAAGCCGTCCGACACGATCTCCTGCACAGACTGGAGGTCCAACGGGTCGATCGTGATCAGGTCGGCCTGGTTGAAGAACGGTTGGTCGTGGC
>JAFDWA010000273.1 GCA_018268735.1 Actinomycetota bacterium
CAGCCCGAAGCTCCGCCCCGAGATCCGACATCTCAGCCCGAAGCTCCGCCCCGAGGTCCGACATCTCAGCCCGGAGATCCGACATCTCGGCCCGGAGGAAGTCTCTGCTGATCGGTTCGTCACCGTCACGGGTCGGGAAGTACGCCAACATCTCGTTCACGGCCTCCTCGTCGACGATCCCGGACAACCCCTCGTAGAGAGCGGACCGGTGCTTGTGGGTCAACGCCATTGTGGCCTCCGATGCAACCTTTGTACACGGGCGACGGTGACGATCACCGCACGCCGGAGGGGAAGACCTGGGACGCTACGCAGCGGCTACGACACTCCACTTGGACGACCGTGCAACCGGGACGACCACGCAACCGGACGGTGGTTGTCGACCTCCGAGGCCCGGCACCAGCGGTAGCGTCCCCAACTTGGTCGAGCAACAGACGATCGCCGTCCGGGTCATCCCACGCGCACGACGCGACGAGGTCGGCGGCGAGCGAGATGGGCGTCTCCTGGTTCGCACCACCGCCGCACCCGTCGACGACGCCGCGAACGACGCGGTCTGCCGACTCGTCGCCGCCCATCTCGGAGTTCCCCGACGACGCGTGACGCTTCTCTCCGGACACCGCTCGCGCGACAAGGTGCTGAGCATCCGGGAGTAGGTCGACCACCCCAGTGGTGCCTGTCGGAACGCCCTGCTACCTTGCGCCAACGCATCCGCAAGGGGGGAA
Organism: Actinomycetota bacterium; assembly: GCA_018268735.1. GTDB lineage: Bacteria > Actinomycetota > Acidimicrobiia > Acidimicrobiales > Microtrichaceae > Dermatobacter. The sequence continues at coordinate 720 of JAFDWA010000273.1, forward strand.
CCGATGGGATCGGTGAAGCAGCGCAGTTCGTCGAAGTCGCTGTCGTTGAAGGGGCTGTCGTTGAAGTGGCTGGTGGTCACCGCTGCCGTCGCCACCGCTGGGTTGATGGTCGCGTGCGCCCCGAACCCCGATGACCCGAACGCGACGACGACCACCACCTCGACGACGTTGCCCTGGTCTGACCCGACGGGCGTCTGGACCTACTTCTCGATGACCTGCAACGCCGATGTGTTCGGAACCCTGCACCAGTTCCCCCAGAGCGCCTCGGTGAACGTCGAGGCGCCCGCCTCCGTACCGCAGGGCACGACCTTCGACATGATGGTCGCGCCGGGGCCGTTCGTGATCCCGACCAACGTCTCGGGCTACGACCTGTCGGCGATGTCGGCGGTTGCGATCCGGTTCCCGCTGTCACCGAACGTGCAGTTCGTCGACTCGGTCATGTCCGCCGGGAAGAACATGGGTGCCGGCTACCCGAGCCTCACGATCGAGGGCACCGACATGGTGTACCGGGTGCCGGGTCCGTTCACGCCGGGCGCAACGGTGCAGATGCCCAAGGTCCGCCTGACCTTCAAGGCCACCGGTGCTCCCGGCACCACGATCGACGTGCGGATGACGAGCCTGTCGAGCACGGCGTCGGTCTCGATCATCGGCGTGCCGAACACGTGCACGCCGAACGCTCCGAACCCGCTGTTCTGGGCCACCACGATCACCGGCCCGGCCGCCTGACGGTCGACGTCGACCACCCGTCGTGGGTGGATCGTCCGGTCGGCCCGGTGGACCTCGGCACAGCAGGCGAACCGGAGCAGATCGCTAGGGTCCCTGCGTGACTGCACGCACCCTCGAGTTCGGCATCGACACCTTCGGCGACGTGACCGTCGGGCCTGACGGCGACCCCATCGCACAGGCCCAGGTCATCCGCAACCTCGTCGACCAGGCAGTCCTCGCCGATCAGGTCGGCATCGACGTCATCGGCCTCGGAGAGCACCATCGCGACGACTTCGCGGTGTCGGCCCCCGAGGTCGTCCTGGCCGCCATCGCGGCCCGGACCGAGCAGATCCGTCTGACGACCGCGGTGACCGTGTTGAGCTCCGACGATCCGGTACGGGTCTACGAGCGCTTCGCCACCCTCGACGCCGTGTCGGACGGCAGGGCGGAGATCATCGTCGGGCGTGGCTCGTTCACCGAGTCGTTCCCGCTGTTCGGCTTCGACCTGCACGACTACGAGGTCCTCTTCGACGAGAAGCTTGCGCTCCTCGTCGAGCTCCTGGAGGAACGACCCGTCACCTGGTCGGGCACGACCCGCTCGCCGCTGCACGACCAGGTCGTGTACCCGAGGACGGAGTCCGGACGGATCCCCACGTGGGTGGGCGTCGGCGGCAGCCCCCAGTCCGTCGTCCGTGCTGCGCGCCATCGCCTCCCGCTGATGCTCGCGATCATCGGCGGCGAGCCGCGCCGCTTCGCGCCCCTCGTCGACCTCTACCACCGGGCACTCGACCAGCTCGGCCACGACACGCTCCCGGTCGGATGCCACTCTCCCGGCCACGTCGCCGACACCGACGAGCAGGCGCTCGAGGAGGCGTGGCTGCCCTACGAGTCGATGCACCGCCGGATCGGCGCCGAACGAGGCTGGGGACCGATGCGACGCACCGACTTCGACGCGCAGACGGGCCCGTACGGCGCGCTGTGCGTGGGGTCACCCGCGACGGTCGCCCGCAAGATCGCCACCACGATCGAGACCCTGGGGCTGAGCCGCTTCACCCTGAAGATCGGCTCCGGGCCGATGCCGGACGCGACCCAGCAACGCAGCATCGAGCTGTTCGGCAGCGAGGTGATCCCCCGGGTCCGGGCCCATCTGGCCGATGACGCCGCCGCCAGCGTCTGACCGGTCAGCTAGCGGGGGAGCGGGCTGTAGAAGACGAGTCCGTTGCCCTTGTGGTCGTAGACGACAGCCCGACGCTCGTGCTCGTCGTCGTAGGGGCCCTTCACGATCGCCCCACCGTTGGCCTCGATCGCGGCGGCTGCTCCGTCCACGTCGTCGGTCTTGATGCCCGGGACGACCTTGCCGGGCATCGGATGATCGATCGAGGTGGCGAGCGCCAGGGTCACCGACCCTCCGTCGAGCGCTGCGAAGTGGGAGCCGTCACGGAACTTCAACGCCATGCCGAGGGTCTCGTTGTAGAAGCGGATGGACTCGTCGAGGTCGTCGGTGGACAGGATGATCATCTTCACGTCGAACGTCGCCACGGGATCTCCTTGCGATGGGCGGATGTGGGCATCGCAAGGAACCTTGCCACCTGGGCACGACGGCGTGCGTGCCACCCTCCCCCGCTGCCCGGGATCCGTCCGGCCGATCAGCGCGTCACCTGCCCTGTCGAACTCGTAGCCCCTGTCGAACTCGTAGCCCCCTGTCGAACTTGTCGCCCCCTATCGAACTTGTCGCCCCCTATCGAACTTGTAGCCCGGCGGTCACGCGGACAACGTGTGGCTACAAGTTCGGTGGGGGCCACCGGCGTGGAGACCACCGGCGACGAGAGGGGGAGCCACCTGTGCGAACGACGCTGAGGATCGAGGTGCCCGACGAGGAGTGGCGCGACGTCGGGCCGCTGGTGACGTTCGTCGCGCCCGACGAGCTCGCCGTCATCGGGATGCTGCGGCTCGTGTCCGACGGTCGACGACGCGTGTGGTGGTCCGGCGACGGCGGACGGATGGCCCGACAGCTCGGCCAGG
>JAFDWA010000274.1 GCA_018268735.1 Actinomycetota bacterium
CGCTGAGGGGTCCTTCGGTGTCTTCGAAGATGTGGACGTGGGCATTCGGCCCGGAGGGGCACATGGGATGGGACCAGTGGTGACGACCGACAGATCCGTGCTGGACCGCATCGACCGATCCCGAGTCGTCGCAGTCGTCTACCACCTGCTCGGCAACCGCGAAGCAGCCGACGACATCGTGTCGGACGCCGTCGTCGCCCTCCTCGAACACGACGGCGACATCCGAGACGTTGGCGCATGGCTCCGAACCGTCGCCTACCGCCGAGCCCTCAACGAGCTCCGACGCCAACGACGAGAACACGCCGCGACCATCCGACTGACCGACCTCCGCCCACCAACGGACTGGGAAGTGGAGCTCCACGACCACGCACCCGTCGCCGAAGCCGTCGCCGAGCTCCCCCACCAGCAACGCACCGCAGCCCTCCTGCACTGGGGAGACGACCTCCCCATCGGCGACGTCGCCCAGATCATGGGCTGCGCCGCACCCACCGTCCGAGTCCACCTCTACCGCGCACGACGACGACTACGAGACGCGCTACCCGACCACGACACCAGCCCACAGCACGACGCGATCTCCGAGGGAGGAACCCGATGAGACGCCCGAACCGCGAAGCCCGCGCCGTCAAAGTGCTGATCGACCACACCACCGACATCGTGGCGAGCACCGACCGGCCCGACACCGACACCTCCCAACCCGACCGAACCACCCAGCTCACACCAGCCCCACACCACCACCCACCACGACCCAAGCGCATCCTCGCCATCGCCGCCGCCATCGCCATCATCGCCGCCGGACTCGGCATCCACCGGCTCACGCAGGACGGTTCGTCGACCGTCGTGTCGAACACACCGGACGGTGTCGAGCGGACCACGGCGCCGACGACGACCGCAACGCCGAAGCCGGTGACCGAGCGAGCATCCCTCGAAGACCCCATCCAACAGGCCCACACCACCACGAACGGCATGTCCGTGAACGCCGACCTCGTCCAGACCAGGCTCACGACCAACGACGACTCACCCACCGAGTGCCACGAACCGACGACCGTGGCCGTGATCGCCCAGAGCGACAGTGGAACCCTCCGGGGTCGAGACGAGTTCCCGGTCCCGGCACCCGATGAAGTTGCCGTCGCCCGGATCGGGACGATGCAGGCGTTCGAGAGCGCGCAGGACGACGAGGGAGCTCAATCGCTGGGATCGAGGAACGACGTGATCGGGGCAGAGGTTCCGACCGTCATCGCAGCGAGAGGCGCCTCGATCGTCCGGGTCATCCTTCGGAGCAGCGACGGCACCACCGAGGTCGCAAGGCCAACCGAAGGCGATGACTTCACCATCGTCGCACTGCGCACGAGAAGCTCCCCGACGGTCCCCGGGCAAGCACAGCTGGCCCCGGCATCGCTGACCGTCGAGACCACCCTCGGTCCGCCCATCGTGTTCGACCTCGCGAACTCGACCTCGCAGCTCCCCATCCCGGCACAGGGTGGATCGAGCGACCAGGAGGGAGCGTCCGACGTCCTCCTCCTGGATGCGCACGGCGGACGTCGCTTCACGCCACCGAACAAGGCCTTCTTCAACGGTCGGTGCGTCGACGATCCCATGAACCTGCGCCCTGCGACATCGGTCCCACCACCGTCGGACCACGCAAGGGCCGACATCGTCGCCACGATCACCGACTTGCTCGACGGCACGAAGCCGGTGGCTGAACGAGCCGCTCTCACCGACGACCCGGCCCGCTTCACCCGCCTCACCGGGGACGTCGGTGCCTCGTCCTCCCTGTCGATGACGCTCGCTGTGGAACCGACCTCGGTCACGTTCACCGACGACACCACCGCGGTGCTGACGGGAACGGTCGCCGGGATCGAGGTCAACGGCAAGGTGATCCGATCTGGCGACAGGTGGCTGGTCACATGGCAGTCGATCTGCTCGGCCTCCCCACTCTCGGGCACACAAGCGTGCGCCGGAGCACCGATGTCCGGGACCTACCCGGAAGAGCTCCGGCGGCTGGTCCCGCTCCCGCGCTGATCGCCCCACACACGAACGACGCAGACCGCAGACATCGAAGGCGATCGTGAACGAGGAGGAGCAACCGATGAGCCAACCGAATGCACCTGCACGACGCCTCGTCGTCGCAGCGGCGCTGATCGCTCTGCTGGCCGCCGGCACCGGCATCTACCTCCTGACCCGCAACCAGACCTCGACGGTCGTCACCCGCGGAACGGCCCGGCCGACGGGGTCGGCTCCAGCACAGGAGCCACCCATCCCGGCCACACCCCTCGAAGGGCCCGGAACCGTCGAGCAGCCGTTCACCCACCTGCGCACCACCACAGCCGACGGCCGCCTCATCGACGCCAAGTTGATCCGCACCATCCTCGGAAGCGACGACCCCTCACGGATCGAATGCCATGAACCGACCACCGTCGACGTCCTGGTCGAGACAGCCACCAGTCGGATGATCCCCGACTTCCACAAGCGCACGTTCGTGGCGGGAAGCAGCGAGATCCCTCTGCCGGGAGCCGGCGAGATCGCGGTCGCGAAGGTCCCGCTCGGGTTGACCGATCGTGCCCACATGTTGAACACCGGCTCGTTGACGGCCGGGATCCCTGAAGACGGGGTACCGGACACCGAATCTGGTGGGGGTTCGTTGATCGTCGCCTACGGTCCGGGCCTGGCCGGGATCAACACCCATGAGAGCGACGGCACGACGAACACCGCTCGACCCTCGACACCCGGCGGCCTCGCTGCTGTCACCTCCGGATGGGAGCCCTCGTTCACGTCGATGACGATCGAACGGACCAGTGGCGCACCCATCGTCGTGCATCCCGTCGAGCTTGCGAGCGACTCCTCACTCGGCGCGAGCCTGCTCCTCGACAGCGAGGGGCACCAGAGATCATCGTCCGCCGTCGATGCCCGTACGGCGCGACGATGCACACCCGTCAACGGGACGCACACGCCGGACGTCACGGTGCCACCGCCGTCGGAGCAGGATGCTGCTGCGGTCAGGTCCCTCATGGCGTCCTTCGTCAGCAATGGCCTGTCTTCGCAGCAACGGGCCGATCTCACCGATGACCCGGCGCGGATCCTCCGACTCGATCGGGGGGACGCCCTCTCCACGTGGATCCCGAGCATCTCACTGGACGTCACGGGAGTCTCGTTCACCGACGACTCGACGGCGATCATCCAGGGCCTGCTCCACATACCCACCCTCAGCCCGGTGGCAACGATCGGGAAGGCCGTGCGATCGGATCAGGGTTGGCGCCTCACGTGGCAATCGGTGTGCACGGCCGCCATCGCGATCGATGTGAACCACGCCTGCAGCGACGCACCGCCACCGGCCTCCTACCCCCCCGAGGCCGTGCGGACCGTCCCGATCCCCCATTCGGCGACCCGGTAAGCGCTGAGGGGTCCTTCGGTGTCTTCGAAGATGTGGACGTGGGCATTCGGCCCGGA
>JAFDWA010000275.1 GCA_018268735.1 Actinomycetota bacterium
AGTCCCGCTGCGAGGGCGACTGCGACCGGCGCGCACGCGTCCCACTCGTTCAACGCGCCCGGGCTGAGGTACACGTCAGCGTCGCCGTGCAGCACTGCCATGGCCTTGGCGCCCGCTGAGCCCATCGGCTCCACCGTCGCGCCGAGCGATGCCGCGACCGACGTGGCGAGCGCCGACGGACGGCTCCGGCTGAGGACGACGCGGGTCCGATGGGGCGATGCCGATGTGCCCCGGGCTGCGGTCGGTGCAGTCGACGCGCTCGGATCGGTGGCGTCGAGAACGCCGAACGCCGGGAGTGCGACGGCGCCGGCGGTCGGGGAGCCGTCCTCGACCAGCGCGACGTGCACCGCCCAGTCCGATCGCCCTTCGCGGAACTCCCTCGTGCCGTCGAGCGGATCGACGATCCAGACACGATCAGCCCCCAGCCGTGACCGATCGGAGCGCTCGTCGTCGGAGGACTCCTCGCTGAGCACGAAGTCGCCGGGGCGCTCCACGCCGAGACGTCCGACGATCAACTCGTGTGCCAGCGCGTCGCCGCGATCGCCGATGATCGACGGGTCGACGCCCTCGGCCTGCAGTCGGGAGCGGAGCTCGACGAGGACCGCTCCTGCCTGCGCAGCGAGATCACCTGCCAGCCGGTGATCCGCGTCGCTCGCCACGACGGCGCACCCTACCCGCCGGCGCCGGACCCTGACAGCGCCGGACCCTGACAGCGGGCAACAGCGCGTGGGTGGCAGGCGAACCGGAGCGAGAGGTGCTCAGGCCGGGCGGCGCTCGGCTGCACGGGCACGGGTGCGCACCACCGGGGTGGTGTCGACCGGCCCGTGCGGCTCGCCCGCGAGCGAGTAGCACTCGGAGTGGAAGTGCTCCACTCGGTTCCACACGCCCTTCACGTAGACGTTGCAGATGACCTGGCGGTGGCGGACCTTCGCCTGGAACTTCACGCGCTCGCCGCAGTGGGCGCAGTCGACCGTGCTGCCCGGCTCGACGTCGCGGAGCACGGCGCGGCTCCGGCGTGGTGTTGCCTGCCGACCCGTGGTGGGCGGGTCGGTGGTGGTGCTGGTGGAGGCTGCCATGCACCAGGTATCGGATCGTCGTCCGCCCGGCCTGAGAATGACCCGACGGCTCAGTCCCGGTGTCGAGGGTGCTGCGAGCGGGGGCCGTCGCCCCGAACTTCGCCCGGTCCGGCCGCATGGTCCTGGTGCGGTGCCGAGCCCTCGGCACCCGCGACGCGGCGGGCGGATCGTCCGAGCAGCACGGCGTCGCGGACGAGGTCGCGCAGCTGTTGCTCGTCGGCGCCGGCGGTGAGGAGCTCCTGGATCCGGGCCTCCATCGATTCCGCGCGCTCCTCGTCGAACGCGATCCACTCGGTGCGCGAGGTCACCGACGTCACGAGCATGAGGCAGATCGCAGCGACTGCTGTCACGAGGCCGAAGGTGACCGCCACGCCGTTGCTGTCGAGGATCGACCCGACGATCATCCCGGCGATGCCGCCGACGAACACGACGAGCACGAGTCGACGGAGGATCTTCGGGTCCATCGGTCGAGCTACCTGGTGAGCGGCTTGTACTTGATGCGGTGCGGCTGCGCCGCATCGGCGCCGAGCTCGCGGCGACGGTGCTCCTCGTACTCGGTGAAGTTCCCCTCGAACCAGCGGACCTGCGAATCACCTTCGAACGCGAGGATGTGCGTTGCGATCCGGTCGAGGAACCAGCGGTCGTGGGAGATCACCACGGCGCATCCGGGGAAGGACTCGAGGGCGTCCTCGAGCGCTCGGAGGGTGTCGACGTCGAGGTCGTTGGTCGGCTCGTCGAGCAGCAGCACGTTGCCGCCTCGGCGCAGCAGCTTGGCGAGGTGGACTCGGTTGCGCTCACCGCCCGAGAGCGTGCCGACCTTCTTCTGCTGGTCCGATCCCTTGAAGTTGAAGCTCGCGCAGTAGGCGCGACCGTTCACCTCGCGGTTGCCGACGACGAGCACGTCGAGGCCGTCGGTGATCTCCTCGTACACCGTGCGGTCGTCGTCGAGAGTCTCGCGTGACTGGTCGACGTGGGCGAGGTCCACGGTCGAGCCGATCGTGAGGGTGCCGGCATCGGGCTGCAGCTCCGGGTCGGCGTCGCCCTCCGCTGCGGCGACGATCATGCGGAACAACGTGGTCTTGCCGGCGCCGTTCGGCCCGATGACGCCGACGATGCCGGCGCGTGGCAGCGAGAACGTCAGGTCCTCGACGAGGAGGCGATCGCCGAAGCCCTTGCGCAGACCGTCGGCGACGATCACCTGGTCACCGAGGCGTGGTCCCGGTGGGATCGAGATCTCCAGCCGTGAGGCCGTGTCCCGCGCCTCCTCGGCCTCCTTCTGGAGCTCCTCGTAGGCCGAGAGACGGGCCTTGGACTTGGCTTGGCGGGCCTTGGGTGCCATGCGAACCCACTCGAGCTCGCGCTCGAGCGTTCGGCGACGGGCCTCGTTCTGCTTCTCCTGTTGGCCGAGGCGCTCCTGCTTCTGCTCGAGCCAGCCGGAGTAGTTCCCTTCGAACGGGTGGCCCTTGCCGTGGTCGAGCTCGAGGATCCAGCGGGCGACGTTGTCGAGGAAGTAGCGGTCGTGGGTGATCGCCACGACGGTGCCCGCGTAGTCCTGCAGGAAGCGCTCCAGCCAGGCGACGGACTCTGCGTCGAGGTGGTTGGTGGGCTCGTCGAGCAGGAGGAGGTCCGGCTTGGACAGGAGCAGCCGGCACAGCGCGACGCGACGTCGCTCACCGCCGGAGAGGGTCGTCACCTCGGCGTCACCTGGTGGGAGGCGGAGGGCATCCATCGCGATGTCGATGGTCCGCTGGAGGTCCCAGCCGCCGGATGCCTCGATCTTCGCCTCGAGCTCGGCCTGGGAGTTGCCGAGCTTCTCGTAGTCGACGTCCGGCTCGCTCCAACGTGCCATGAGCGTCTCGTAGGACGCGAGCAGACCGGCGACCTCGGCCACGCCGTCCATCACGTTGCCGGTGACGTCCTTGCCGGCATCGAGGTGGGGCTCCTGCTCCAGCAGTCCGACGGTGAAGCCCTGCGTGAGCCGTGCGTCGCCGGTGTAGTCCTCGTCGAGGCCGGCCATGATGCGCAGCAGCGACGACTTGCCGGAGCCGTTGGCGCCGATCACGCCGATCTTGGCACCGGGGTAGAAGGACAACGAGATGTCCTTGAGGACCTCGCGGTCCGGTGGGACGAACCGGCCGACGCGATGCATGGTGAAGATGAACTGGGCGGCCATGGGCCGGATCGTACCGGCGGTGCAGCGGCGCACCGAACCGACCCGTGACGCGCCGCACGGCCCGATCGCTCGGGCCGTGCGGTTGGGTTCGGAGCGCGGTGTCGGCTCAGCGCCGGGCAGGCGCCTTCTTGGCGGGTGCCTTCTTCTTGGCCGGTGCCTTCTTCGCAGGCGCCTTCTTGGCGGGCGCCTTCT
>JAFDWA010000276.1 GCA_018268735.1 Actinomycetota bacterium
CGTCGGCGGTCCGGCCGTGCAGCACCTGCGGAACGACCAGCGTCGCGGCCGACGAGCGATCATAGGGGAGCGCGCCGAACGCGATCGGTCCCCGCCCGGGTCCCGACGGGCCATCGTGATCGATGTGGCGAAGCACGTCTGCGACACGACCGACGTGCTTCACCCACGGTGCCGGCAGCTCGATCCGGACCGCTTCGCCGTCGCCCCACAGGGTTCGCTGCGGCGACACAAACACGACGACGTCGTTGCCGGTGCCGGGCAGGTCGTCGGTCGGCTCGCCGGGCTCGGTCCGGGCGACCAGACCGGTCGTGGCGCTCATCGAGGTGCGCGGGTGGCGGTGATGAGCTGGGCGATGCCGCCGGAGAGCAGGGTGCGCTCGACCTCGTCGAACCCTGCGTCGCGCACCATCGCCAGGAGGTCCTCGGGATCCGGCAGGTACGCCACCGAGCGGGGGAGGTAGGCGTACGCGTCGCCGTCGGACAGCGCCCGGCCGATGAGCGGCACGATCTTGCCGAAGTACACGCTGTGGCCGAAGCGCATGATCCGGTTCGGTGGCTCTGCCACCTCGACGACGGCCAGGCGGCCACCGGCACGCAGCACCCGTCCCAGCTCGCCGAGCGTCGCGGAGAGATCCGTGAAGTTGCGCAGCGCGAACCCGCAGGTGGCGCCGTCGAGGCATGCCTCCGGGAACGGGAGCGCGAGCCCGTCGGACTGGACCCGTGGGAACGGTGCGGACGCCGCTGCGAGCATCCCGAAGCTGATGTCGGCACCGATCGGGACCATGCCGCGGTCCGACAGGTCCCGAGCGAGGTCGCCGGTGCCGCTCGCCAGGTCGACGACGGTGGAGCCACCGGCCAGGCGCAGCTCCCGGATGGTCCGACGTCGCCATCCGACGTCCATCCGGAACGTCATGACACGGTTCACCAGGTCGTAGCGAGGAGCGATCACGTCGAACATCATCCGGACCGACGCAGTCTTCTCCTCGCCGGTCGGCAAGGGCTCGTCGGGTCGGGGGATGTGGGGGGTTCGACCTTCGGCGGTGCGCATCAGACCGGGAGGATCCCACGTCGGACCAGCGCAGCACGGGCAGCGTGCGGGCTGGTGAACAGCTCGGCGTCCCAGCCGACTGCCAGCGCCCCGTCGACGTTCGGTCGGCTGTCGTCGAAGAACAGCGCCTGATCAGCGGTGAAGCCGAACCGCGACTCGCAGCGACGGAAGATGACCTCGTCGGGCTTGCAGAAGCCCTCCTCACCCGAGATCACCACACCTTCGAGGCGTCCGAGCGCAGGGTACGCCTCGGTGATCCCCGCCCAGGTGATCGCCGACCAGTTCGACAGCCCGACGCAGCGGACTCCGGCGTCGAGGAGCTCGTCGATCAGCGCGACGGTCGCCTCGTCGGCCGGCCCGAGGCTGTGGCGGAAGTGCTCGACGTAGCCGTCGACCACCCACCCGTGGCCGGGGTGTCGCTCCTCGACGATCCGACGGACCTCCTCGACGGTGTCGCCCCGGTCGAGGTGGAGGTTGGTCGCGAGGTCGAACACCTCTTCGGAGATGCGCTCGACCTCGGCGTCGTCGTCGACGAAGCGCTCCAGCGCGCGACGGCGGTCCCAGGGGATGATGACGTTGCCGAGATCCCACACGACCACCGGCACCCCCACGCTCACGACGGGTCCTCCGACGCAGCAGCCGCCTGGTCGCGGGCCCAGCGGTAGTCGGCCTTGCCCGATGGCGAGCGCTGCAGGTGGTCGCGCCGGATGATCGCCTTGGGCAGCTTGTAGCGGGCGATGTGCCGGCCCGCCTCGAGGAGGATCTCCTCGTCGGTCACCGCTGCGCCGTCGTCGATCGCGACGATGGCGACGACCTCGCTGCCCCAGCGTGGTGAGGGCCGTCCCGCCACGACGCAGTCGCGGACGTGACCGTGGCGGAGGATCGCCTGCTCGACCTCCTCGGCGAAGATCTTCTCGCCGCCGGAGTTGATCGTGACGGCGTCGCGACCGAACAGCTCGAGTCGTCCATCGCCGGTCAGCCGGGCGCGATCTCCCGGCACCGCGTAGCGGACACCCTCGATGACGGGGAACGTGCGAGCGGTCTTGTCCTCGTCACCCAGGTAGCCGAGCGGGACCCGCCCGGACTGGCCGAGCCAGCCGAGCTCGGGGTGCCCGGGGGGCAGCACCGAGGTGAGCTCCTCCGAGAGGATGCACATGCCCGGGCCCGGGGAGAAGTCCCCGGTCGAGGCTGCCTGTCCTGCAGTCGTGAGCTGCGTGCCCTGCTGGCCGGTCTCGGAGGCTCCGAGCCCGTCCATCACGATGATGGAGGGGAGCGCTGCCAGGAGGCGCTGCTTCACCCCGGGCGACAGCGCGGCGCCACCGGAGGCGATCGCGAGCAGCGACGACAGGTCGTGGGTCCCCTCCTCGAGCGCGGACTCGATCGCGTCGGCGAGGGGTCGACCGAACGCGTCGCCGACGATCAGGACCACGTTCACGTCCTCCGCATCGACGGCGCCGAGGATGTCAGCGGCGTCGAGGCGGTCGGTGACCGCCGGGAGCACGATGGTGTTGCCGTTCGTGAAGAAGTTGAACGCGACCCAGTGAGCCGCGCCGTGCATGAACGGCGGTCCCGGCAGCAGCTTGGCCCCGCCGTCAGCGGCGTTGTCGGCGAGCTGGCCGTAGGAGGTCCACTCCTGCTGGTCGGTGTTGCGTCGGCCGCCCATCGCAGCGACGAAGATGTCTGCCTGGCGCCACAGCACCCCCTTGGGCATCCCCGTGGTCCCGCCGGTGTACAGGATGTAGAGGTCGTCGGGCGACCATGCAGCGACGAGCTCCTCGGGCAGCTCGCCCGACGACGCGGCCACGACGTCCTCGTACCACTCTGCCCCCGGCAGGAGCCCGTTGCCCGAGTCGTCGTCGACCTGCACCAGGACGTCGAGGTCGTCGAGGCGGTCTCGCACGGCGGCGAGCGTCGGAGCGAACGCCGAGTGGTACACGATGGCCCGTGCGCCGGCGTCGCGGAGCAGGTACTCGAGCTCCTCCGCGACGTAGCGGTAGTTGACGTTGAACGGCGCGAGGCGGGCCTTGTAGGAGCCCAGCATCGTCTCGAGGTACTCCGGGCCGTTGTGCAGGTAGATCGCGAGGTGGTCCTGTCCCGACTCGTGCGACGCGAGCCGATCCCTGTCGACCACGGTGCCGAGGCCGCGGTCGCGCAGCGCGTTGGCGAGCCGCCGGGTCCGTTCGCCGACCTCGCGGTAGCTGCGCCGCTCCACCGTGCCGTCCGCTCGCACCCGAACGATGCAGTCGCGCTCGGGGACCCGTCGCTCGACGGCGGTGTGGACGGCGGCGAGGTTGAACTCGGTCTGTCCCACCAGGTCGATCGTAGGAGGGTCCTCCGAAGCCATCGAAACCACCTCAGCAGGCG
>JAFDWA010000277.1 GCA_018268735.1 Actinomycetota bacterium
ATCCGCTTCCCGCCGCCCAGCTTCGAGATGTGGACCAGGCCGTCACGGCCCGGGAGGATGTTGACGAAGGCACCGAACTTCGTGATGTTCACGACCCGACCCTCATAGGTCGCGCCGACCTCCGCCGTCGGCGGATCGAGGATCAGCTTGATCTGACGCTCCGCTTCGGCGACGGCGCCGCCGTCGACCGCAGCGATCGACACGACACCGACCATGCCGTCGTCGTCGACGCTGATGTTCGCGCCGGTCTCGGACTGGATCGAGTTGATGACCTTGCCCTTCGGGCCGATGACCTCGCCGATCTTGTCGACGGGGATCTCGAAGCTGATGATCTTCGGTGCGGTCTCGTTGACCTCGGGGCGGGGTTCGGCGATCGCTGTGGCCATCACCTCGAGGATCGCGAGCCGGGCCTCCTTCGCCTGCTCCAGCGCCGCCGCGAGGACATCTGCGGGGATGCCGTCGATCTTGGTGTCGAGCTGCAGCGCGGTGACGGCGTCGGCGGTGCCGGCGACCTTGAAGTCCATGTCGCCGAACGCATCCTCGGCGCCGAGGATGTCGGTCAGCGTGGCGTACTTGCCGTCGGCGTGGACCAGACCCATCGCGATGCCCGCGACCGGTGCCTTGATCGGCACGCCGGCGTCCATCAGCGACAGCGTCGACGCGCAGACCGAGCCCATCGAGGTGGAGCCGTTCGAGGACAGCACCTCGGAGACGAGCCGGATGGTGTACGGGAACTCCTCGAGGGAGGGCACCACCGGGAACACCGCACGCTCTGCCAGCGCACCGTGGCCGATCTCGCGGCGCTTCGGACCGCGCATGAAGCCGGTCTCACCGGTGGAGAACGGCGGGAAGTTGTAGTGGTGGAGGTAGCGCTTGCGGGTGACCGGGTCGATGCCGTCGATCATCTGGTCCATCTTCGCCATGCCGAGCGTGCAGATGTCGAGCACCTGGGTCTCGCCGCGCTGGAACAGCCCTGAGCCGTGGGCCGTCGGCAGCACCGCGACCTCCGAGCTGAGGGGTCGGATGTCGCGGAGCCCACGGCCGTCGATCCGCATGCCCTCCTCCACGATGCGTGTCCTGACCGTGGACTTCGACAAGGAGCGGACCGCGCTCTTGACCTGCTTGGTGGCCAGCGCGCGAGCGTCGGCCTCGTCGTCGCCCGCGGCAACCGCTGCGGTGACCAGCTCGGGGACGACCCGGTCGAGGACCTCGGTCCGCAGGGCGTCCTCCGCTGCAGCCCGCTCGGACTTGTCGGCGATCTGCATCACCTCGACCATCCGTTCGGCAGCGAGGCGCTGGACCTGGTCGTAGACCTCGGTGGTGTAGTCGACCTGGACCGGGAACTCCATGTCGGGCTTGGAGCCGGCAGCGGCGACCAGGTCGCGCTGCAGGGCGATCACCGCCTTGATGTACTGCTTGCACTCCTCGAGTGCGTTCGCGAGCGCCGCCTCGTCGACCTTGGGCGCGCCGTCGGCGTAGTACTCGAAGGACTTCTCGGTGCCACCGGCTTCGACCATCATCACCGCGACGTCGCCGTCGTCGAGCTCGCGTCCGGCGACCACGATCTCGAAGGTCGCCTCGTCAGACTCCTCGTAGGTCGGATGGGGAACCCACTCGCCGTCGGTGCTGTAGGCGAGGCGCACCGCACCGATCGGGCCCTCGAACGGGATGTCGGAGAGCATCAACGCAGCGGAGGCCGCGTTGATGGCGAGCACGTCGTAGGGGTTGTGCTGATCGGCACCCATGACGGTGCCGACGATGTGGACCTCGTTGCGGAAGCCGTCGGGGAACGACGGACGCAGCGGGCGGTCGATGAGGCGGCACGTGAGGATGGCGGACTCGGGCGCCCGGCCCTCACGACGGAAGAACGAGCCGGGGATCTTCCCCGCGGCGTACATGCGCTCCTCGATGTCCACGGTGAGCGGGAAGAAGTCGATGCCGTCGCGGACGTGCTTGGCAGCGGTCGCCGTGACGAGGATGCGGGTGTTGCCCATCCCTGCCATGACGGCTCCGCCGGCGAGCCCGGCCAGCTTGCCGGTCTCGAAGGTGATGGTCTTGTCGTCGCCGCCGATCGGCGCGGCGACGCGAGTGGGTTCGGCCATGTGGCCCTCCTTCTGCAGCCCGGAACGGGCCGCGATCGGTGCGGCGGGGCCAGTTCCCAGTGGTCGATCCCCGGCTCGCCGCTCCCGGAGCAGCGCTCAGCGCGCTCGGAGGGGCCGGAGGTCGGCAACCGGTAACTGACCGGCCTGCCGCGATGTGTTCAGGTGAGGCTATCCGACGCGGACGGCCCGGACGCGAACACCCTCCCGTCCAGGTCGGACGGGAGGGTGTTCGGCGGCCTGCGGCAGCGCCGGGATCAGCGACGGAGGCCGAGCTCGGCGATGACGGCCCGGTAGCGCTCCACGTCGTTGTTCTTGAGGTAGTCGAGGAACCGACGGCGCTTGCCGACGAGCATCAGGAGGCCACGACGGGAGTGGTGGTCCTTCTTGTGCACCTTGAGGTGCTCGGTCAGGTGGTTGATCCGGTCGGTGAGGAGCGCGATCTGCACCTCGGGCGACCCGGTGTCGGTGTCGTGCTTGCGGAACTTGGCGATCGTGTCCGCCTTGGGCGCCAGGTTGGTGGGCTCCCGGTTCGTCATGTGATGCGTCTCCTGGTGGGTGTCGGACCCGGCCCTCCGTCCGTCGACCCAGCGGCCGCGTGACGGTGAGCGGACCCCGGCGTCGGACCGGGGGAACGCCGACGATACCAGCCACGACGAGACCCGTCAGCCGCGGGCCCCGGTGACGCGGGACTCAGGGACGCGGGACTCAGGGACGCGGGCGCTCGGTGCGCCAGCGGAAGCGCGGCTCCCGGTGGCGCCCGACGACCTTGCGGCGCGTGTCGACGGGGTCGAGGTCGAACACCCTGGCCCCGGGCCGGTAGCACGCACGGCGGATCTGCTCCACGCTCGGGGTCCTGGTGCGGACGCCGGCAGACGCGAGCGACCGGCGGATGCCCTCGCCGAGGGGCCCCTCGAGCAGTTCGGCGATGATGGCCGGCAACGCCTCCGGGTCGCTGAGCAGCCACGAGTGGCCCGCCCTGTCGATGGTGACGAGGGTGCCCTCGGTCCGGCGCACCGCATCGACGGCGGTCCGGTGGGGGACGGCGACGTCCCACGCACCGTGCAGCGCGATCACCGGCACGCCCCCCTCGTGGACGGCGTCGAGCGCGTAGCGGCTCGACCTGGTCCGCAGGATCGACATCATCGGGCCGAGGAGTCGCCACGGCTGCACCGCGTGGCCGGCGACCGTCGGCACTGCGAGGCGCAGGAGCTTGGCAGCCTGTCGAGGATCGCTGAACGCCGGAGCGATCGTCAGCGAGTCGAGGACCAGCATCGCTCCGA
>JAFDWA010000278.1 GCA_018268735.1 Actinomycetota bacterium
AACGGCATCCCCGACACGTTCGAGACCACCAACCCCCACATCGACGAGCTCGGCACCCCGGCGTCGAACAACCACTACAACACCGGATGGGCGTGGGCGCTCGACACGCCGTTCCCGTACTGGAAGCGATGGGCCGGCGCCGAGGGTGGGGTGTCGGACATGTGCATGGTGTCCTGGCCCGCCCGCATCCCCGCCGATGACACGCCTCGACCCCAGTACATCCACGCGGTGGACGTCGTGCCGACGGTCTATGACCTGTTGGGCATCGAGCCGCCCGAGGTGATCAAGGGCCACGTGCAGAGCCCGATCGAGGGTGAGAGCTTCGCCGCGGCGCTCACCGATCCGAGCGTGCCGGGCAAGCGCACGCAGTTCTACACGATGCTCGGCCAGCGCTCGATCTACCACGACGGCTGGCTCGCCTGCACCGTGCACCCGCCGCTGTCGAGCTGGGGCAACTTCGACAAGGACGAGTGGGAGCTGTTCCACCTCGAGACGGACCGCTCCCAGAGCACCAACGTCGCCGCCGACAACCCCGAGCTGCTCGAGCAGCTCAAGGGGCTGTGGTTCTACTACGCCGGCGTCTACAACGGGCTGCCCGTCGATGACCGCAACGCCCTCGAGCAGGTGCTCTCGGAGCGCCCGCACGGCGCACCGGACCGCGACCAGTACGTGTTCTATCCGGGTGCCAGCGACGTCCCCGAGTCGGCAGGGCCGCAGATCCCAGGCCGCTCCTACACCATCGCGGCTGCTGTCGAGGTCACCTCCGCCGAGGTCGAGGGCGTGATCTGGGCCGCGGGCGGCGTACCCGGCGGACACTCGCTCTACGTCAAGGACGGCACGCTGCGCTACACGTTCAACTGGGTCGGCACGCACCTCCAGGACGTGGTCGCGAAGACACCACTCACCGCCGGTCGGCACCTCTGCGTCGCCGAGTTCGCAGCGTCTGGCCCGAGCAGCAACCCGAACATGCCCGGCACCGAGGGCACCCTCACGCTGTACGTCGACGACCAGCAGGTCGCCCAGGACACGATCGTCACGCAGCCCGGCTACTTCTGTCTGACAGGTGACGGCATCTGCGTCGGGCGCGACAGCTCATCCGCAGTCACGCCCGAGTACGCGGCACCGTTCCCGTTCACCGGCGGCACGATCGACAAGGTGGTCCTCGACGTCTCCGGCGACGGCTACGCCAACCACGAGCAGAAGGTCGCGGCCTGGTTCGGGATCGACTGAGCCGGCCCTCCCCGGAGCCGACCGGAGGCTCAGAAGCGGCGGTCCCGTCGATCGTCTCGTCGGTCCCCGCGGTCGTCGCGTCGATCCTCACGGCGATCGCCGCGACGGCGCACCCCGTGCACCTCGACAGCAGCGGTCCCCTCGACCGCGGCGGTGCGGGCCACGGGGGCCCCGATGACTCCGCGGCGGGCCGCTCGTGCTGGTCGTAGTGGCATGTCAGCCTCCTTGTTCGATGTCGTGTTCCAGCGACGCGAGGATCGCCTGGGTGGAGATGCGACCGCTTGCGATCAACTGGCCACCGGACTCACGTGCCGCCACGGCGAACGGGGCGGCCCAGCTGTTCTCCCACACGAGCACGCCCGCTGCCGATCCCGGTTCCATGGCCGCCGCCAGGTGCTCCACGACTTCGAGCGCCAGCAGCTCACCGAGCTGTCCCTCCAACGCCTTCAACGAGTCCAGTTCGCCGAGATCCTCGATCTCGAAGGCGTCCACCTGGCCGTCGGCGCCCTTGACCAGGATCAGGAGATCGAGCACCTGGATCACGCCCGAGTCCACCAACGCCGCGAGCTCCTCGGCCATCGCGCCGCTGAAGCGCTGCTCGCCGGCCGGGAACTCGACCACCAGGTAGTCGATCGGTCCGAGCTCTTCATCCGGTACATCTGACATGGCCAGCACCTCTCGTGATCTGGAACAACCGTCCGCTGGGCCGGCTGGAGACGTCTCCCATAATGGGTCGTGCGCCATCGACCGTGATCACCCGCGACGGGTGAACACCGATTCGCGTCGGATCGAAGTGGTCGGGTTCACGATCCAATGGGGCGAGCCGGACCACATGCGGTGACGGCGCCCTCCACCGTGGCGTGGACGTGGTCCGCACCGATCAGGTCGGTGAGGCCGACGTCATCGAAACGCACCAGCAGGTCCGCTGCTGCCCGGGCGACGTGGAACTCGATGTTGCGATCCCCCAGACCGCTGACGATCTCGCGCAGGGCCACCTCGGCGCTCGCGTCGATGTCGCTGATGAACGACGCGTCCAGGACCAGGTGGCGAACCGGCTTGGGAGCGCCGTCGACTGCTGCCCACAGCCGTCGCTTGAAGAAGTGGGCGTTGGCGAAGAAGACCCGGTCCTGGATGCGGTACACCACGACGCCGGGAGTGACCTCTGCATCGGGGTGCCCCCTGACGTCGACGTAGCGGTCGTCGGCTGCGGACCATCCGAGCACGGCGTCGTTCGGTCGGGCGGCTCGGCGGATGACGTCGATGACCGACAGCACCACCGCAGCGACGATCGCGGCGATCACGCCGATGGTGACGACGAACAGCGCGGTGACCGCGGCGATGACGACCTCGGCCCGACTGCTGCGGGAGAGCGACCGCCACTGGTCGGGTTCGATGAGCTTCGAGGCGGCGAAGACGATCACCGCACCGAGGATCGCCGAGGGCAGGTATTGGATCGGGCCGGTGAGGAAGATCAGGATGACGGCGATCATCGCTGCAGCCACCAGCCCGCTCACCTGGCTCGTGGCCCCCATGTCGTCGTTCACCGCCGAGCGGGAACCGCTGGTGCCCACGGGGATGCCGCTGGTGAGCCCGGATGCGATCTGGGAGAAGCCGAAGGCCAGGAGCTCCTGGTCGGCGTCGACGGACTCGTGGTGACGGGCAGCGAAGGAGCGGGCGGTGAGGATCCCGTCGGCGAACACCACGAGGAAGATGGCCACCGCTGGTAGAGCCAGCGACTCGATGTCGGAGCGCGACACGTCCGGCATCCCGAACGACGGCAGGCCGCTCGGCACCGACCCGGTGACGTCCACCCCGCGTGACGCCAGGTCGAACGCCCACGATGCGGCGATCCCCAACACGACCAGCACGAGCGCACCGGGAAGGCGCTTGTTGATCCGCGCGGCGAGGACGAGGAACGCCAGTGAGACGACCCCGACGACCACCGTCGCAGCGTTGGCCTCACCCATGCGTCGCAGGATGTCGAACGCCTCGCGGATCGCCCCGTCCTCATCGCTCGAGATCCCCACCAGCTTGCCGAGTTGACCGAGGATCAGGAGCACCGCGACACCCGAGATGTAGCCGACGAGCACGGCCTGGGAGAAGTAGTCGGCGACCCAG
>JAFDWA010000279.1 GCA_018268735.1 Actinomycetota bacterium
GGCGCAGCGGCTGATCGCCGCCGAGGTCCACGCCGGTCGCGCGCACCCGCATCGGCAGCAGGGAGCCACGGCCATCGGACTCGAAGGCGTTGGCGCCGACCTGGAGCGCGAACGGCGACGCGGACGTGCGGATGAGGCCGCTGGTGCCGAGGGTGACGAGGGGCTCAGCCTGGTGGTGGCGATCGCCGCGGGTGCTGAGGGCGAACTGCACCTCGGCGACGAGGTTGTCGAGGGGCGAGAGGCCGAGCTCCTTCGCGAACGCCGGCGGGTACATCGCCTGTTCGAACAGCATGAACTCGAGGCCGTACTCGTTGCCGTCGGCATCCCAGAGGCTGCCGACGAGGAAGTGCCAGCCGCACTGGGCTCCCATGTCGACGCGGTCGTCACGGGGGAACTCGAGGTGCACCTCCGGCGGCATGGGCTCGTATCCGGTGCCGCCGGCGGGGTTCGACGCCGTGCCCATCAGGTTGCGCATGGCGTACGCCTGCAGCGGCGTCAGCCGGTCGCAGTGGGCGAGCATCGCCTGCCACAGCTCGCTGCGGTCCGGCACGTGGGAGATCGGGTTGGCGAGCAGGTGCTGCAGGTAGCGCCGCATCCGTGCTCCGGTCGCGGTGGTGCTGCTTCGGTCGCTGTTCAGGGTCCTCAGCGTGCCCGGATCGATCGCGCCGGGGTCCCAGGCGTCGAGTCCCAGCAGGTGTGCAGCGTCGCGGCGGACGTCGGCTTCCGGATCTGTCATCGTCGGCGTGGTGTCCATCACCTCCCTGTCGGCAGGGCCGCTGAGGTGTCGAGGATTCCTCCGACTGCTCGGATCGCCGGTCCGACCGGCGCCGCTCGTGCGGCCGCAGCTCAGGTGGTCGCTTCGACGAAGTCGGCGATGACCGTCGCGAGCTCCGGACCCTTGTCCTCCTGCAGGAAGTGCCCGCCGCCCTCGATCGTCACGTGCGTCTGACCTGCCGCGCCGGGGATCCGCTCGCGGAACGGCCTGTCGCCCCCGCGGGTGATGGGGTCGCCGTCGCTGAACGCGCAGAGCACCGGGCGGTCGAAGGCCTCGAGCACCTTCCATGCCGCCTGGTTCGCGACGCCGCCAGGATCCTCGGGCGTCGTCGGCACGAGGGTCGGGAAGATGCGGGCGCCGGCCTTGTAGGCGTCGTCGGGGAACGGCGCGTCGTAGGCGGCGACCACCTCGGGTGGGAGCCGGTTCGCGCAGCCGCCGCTGATGATGGCACCGACGGGGAAGTCCTCGGTCTCCTGGGAGAACTTCTGCCACGCGAGGAACGCTTCGGAGATCCTGCCGGTGCCCTCGGGCAGTCCGGTGTTGCCGACGACGAGCCGGGCGAAGCGCTCCGGAGCCGATGCCACGACTCGGAGGCCGACGAGTCCTCCCCAGTCCTGACCGAAGAACGTCGCGTCGCTCAGATCGAGGTGCTCGACGACGACCTGGCGCATCCACTCGACCTGACGCGCATAGGTGTGGTCGGACTGCTCGGTCGGCTTGTCCGAGCGGCCGAAGCCCACGAGGTCCGGCGCGATCACCCGGTGGCCCCGCTCGACGAGCACCGGGATCATGTGCCGGTACAGGAACGACCACGACGGCTCGCCGTGCATCAGCAGCACGGGTGCGGCGTCGCTCGGGCCCTCGTCGAGGAACGCGACGCGGATGGCCACGCCGTCGGGGTCGTCGGGGGTGCCGACTTCGACGTAGCGGGGCTCGAACGCGAAGTCGGGGAGTCCGACGAAGCGTTCATCGGGTGTGCGCAGGGTCTTCATGCCTGGGGTCCTTCCGGCTGTCGTCGGATGCAGTTGTTCGTTCGGGCCGCCGGGTTCACTGACGGGCGAGGCCCTCGGCGGCCTCCGCAGCGCTCGTGCCGGTGACCCGGTCGGGGCTGAGCTGGATCGTCAGGTCGTGGAGGGTGCCGGTGAACGGGAACGGGCCGTCGTACAGCGACGACACAGCGGAGCCGTGGTCGTGGCCGATGCTGGAGCCGACCGAGCTCATGATCCGCATGTAGAGCGGTAGCTCAGCGGCTGCGCACGGGACGCCGTCGATCTCGAGGGATGCCGATCCCGACATCGCGTCGCCGCGTCGGAGTCGGACGACGAGCTCGCTGTCGCCGAGCGGCACCTCCACGTCGGATCGCACCACGGTGTGGTCGTCGAACGCGTTGTAGTCGAGGATGAGGCGGTCGTCCTGCACGAACACCGACAGTCCCGAGTTCTCGGTGCCGGTCGCGTAGAGCACGCCCTCGTCGCCGGCCGCGCGGGTGATCCGCGCGCACAGGTCGGCGTCGCGTCCGCCGATCGGTGCTCCGGCCTGCATCGGCAGGGTCCACGGCGATGGTCGGTACACGTATCGGCGGCTCTCGGGATGCGGGGACCGGTCCCGGAACCGCGCGCCGAACAGCTCGATGAGCCGGTCGTCGAGCGGTGGCACCTGGTTGGCCTCCGCCTCGGACCACCAGCACTCGATCAGGTCGGCCAGCAGCTCGGGTAGTTCGGTCGCCAGGTCGTGGCACTCGGAGGGATCGGCCGTCAGGTCGTAGAGCTCCCACGGCTCGGTCCCGTAGTCGGCGCCCTGGACGTGCTTGCAGACGGCCTTGACGAGCCGGCCGTCGGTCTCGGCGCGGATGATCGCCCGGCTGCCGGCCATCTCGAAGTACTGGACGGTGTTCGTCGCCGGCGTCTCGGCCTCGCGGAGCACCGGGGCGAACGAACGTCCGGAGATCGGTCGCTGATCGACGCCCCGGTACACCTCCGGCGGGGTCACGCCGCACAGCTCGTAGATGGTCGGCGCGACGTCGGACGCGTGGGCGAACTGGTGGCGCATCGTCGCCGCCTGGTCGCCGAGACCGCGCGGCCAGCGCACGATGAGCGGCACGTGGACGCCGCCCTCGTGGGTGTTCTGCTTGTACCAGCGGTACGGCGAGTTGCCGCACTGCGCCCATCCCCACGGGTAGTTGGTGTGGCTGTGCGGCCCGCCGATGTCGTCGAGGCGGCCGATGGCCTGATCCGGCGTCTCGAGGATGCCGTTGAAGAACTTCATCTCGTGCATGACGCCGTAGGGCCCGCCCTCCTGGCTGGCGCCGTTGTCGGACATGAGCACCACGATCGTGTTGTCGAGCCGTCCGAGGTCGGCCAGTCCGGCGAGCAGGCGACCGATCTGGTCGTCGGTGTGGTCGAGGAACGCGGCGAAGGCCTCCTGCAGGCGCGCGGCGAGCCGACGCTCGACCTCGGGGAGGTCCTCCCACGCCTCGACGCCCGGGTTCCGTGGCGACAGGACGGCGTCGGGCGAACCGACGCCGAGAGCCTGTTGCCGCGCGAACCACCTGGCTCGCACCGCGTCC
>JAFDWA010000027.1 GCA_018268735.1 Actinomycetota bacterium
GGGGGCAGTTCGTCCTTCAGCGGAGGGCCGCCCGACGGTAGGCGTCCGCCAGCGCCGTGGCGGTGCGCTCCGGGGTGAACCGAGCGGCACGTCGCCGACCGGCTGCGATGCGGATCGCTCGTTCCGCCGGCGGTGCGCCGACGACGGCTTCGATGGCTGCAGCCCAGGCTGCCACATCGCCGAGGGGCACCAGATCCTCCGGACGGGCGACCTCCGGCAGCGATCCGGCATCCGCGGCGACGACCGGGACGCCCCGGACCATCGCCTCGAGCACCGGCAGGCCGAACCCCTCGTAGGTGGACGGCACCGCGACCGCAACCGCCGCGGCGAACAGCGATTCGAGCTGCGCAGCGGACACGCGGCCGGTCCGCAGCACGCGTCCGTCGAGGTCGGGGCGACCCATCCGCTCGCGGACTCGACCCTCCTCCGCTGCCGACCCCCCGGTGAGCACCAGCCGCAGATCCGGATGTCGTCGGGCGACGAGCGCGAACGCGTCGAGCAGGAGCAGGTGGTTCTTGTGCGGATACGTGATGGCCGGGTAGAGGACGAACGGGTCGTCGCCGACCGGTGACGGCAACGGGAAGCTCTCCGGCGTCGACGAGCGATCCGGCCGCGCCACCCACCACGGGACGATCACCACGCGGTCCGCCTCGACCCCGAGGCGGTCGACGACCCGATCCCGGCTGAACGCGCTCGGGACGGCGACCACGTCGGCGGACCGGGCGGACCTGCCTGCCATGGCGGCGATGTAGAGGCGCTTCGAGCGGCGGAAGTTCTCCGGGTGGTCGAGAGGCTGCAGGTCGTGGACGGTCAGCACCGTGCGCGCGGGATGCCGCAGCGGCAGCACTCCTCCTGCGTGGTGCACCACATCGGCGCGCAGGTCCCCAGCCACGCTGACGAGCCACGTCTGCTCGGCGAGCACCCGTCGACGCTTGTCGCTGCCGTCCTGGTCGAGCACGTGCAGCGGGAACCGCGCTGCGAGGTCCGGATGCGCGGCGGCGAACCGGGAGAGCACGGCGAGGTGCACGTCGAGCGGCACGTCGGTGCCGGCGTCGCTCGCCGCAGCGAGCGCGCGGAGGGCGTCGGTCGTGGACTCCTCGCTCCCGCCGACGATGCCGGGGACCAGCCAGAGCAGGTTCACCAGGACCCGCGGCACCGTCGCTCCCGCATCACGACAGGACCTTCCGGTACACCTCGACCATCGACTCGGCGGTGTCCTCCCAGCGGAACGACGCCGCACGAGTCGGGCCGGCGGCTCGCAGCTCGTCGGCGAGGTCGGCGTCGTCGAGCACCCGCCGCAACGCGTCGGCCAGCTGATCGGCGCGCCCCGGCGGCACGAGCACGGCGGCGTCGCCCACGACCTCGGCCATCGCCGTGCCGGACGAGGTGACGAGCGGTGCACCGGCCGCGAGCGCCTCGAGCGCGGGGAGGCCGAAACCCTCCGCCCACGACGGGAGGCAGCACACCGCAGCACCGGCCCGGAGCGCGTCGAGGTCCCCTGCCGGCAGGAACCCGGTCCGCAACACCGGTCCGGGCACGGCTGCGAGGTGGCGGTCGGTGTCGGCGGCCCACCCGGCAGGGCCGGCGAGCACGAGCGTCAAACCTGCACGACCGACCCTGGCCAACGCGTCGGCCAGCACCGGGAGCCCCTTGCGCGGCTCGACGGTCCCGACGAACAGCACGTAGGGGCCCTCGATCCCGTACCGATCACGTACCGCTGCCACCCGCTCAGCAGCGATGACGACCTCTGAGGAACCCCACGGCACCACCCTCAGGCGGTCGGGGTCGAACCCGTGCGACGCGCAGTCCTCCGCCACGACCGCCGAGGGGACCACCACCGCGTCCGCCCGATCCCTGATCCGGGCCAGGGCACGCGCCATCAGGCGGGCACCGCGC
The DNA here is from genome assembly GCA_018268735.1 of Actinomycetota bacterium. Classification (GTDB taxonomy): domain Bacteria; phylum Actinomycetota; class Acidimicrobiia; order Acidimicrobiales; family Microtrichaceae; genus Dermatobacter. Next base: position 1,897 of record JAFDWA010000027.1, read on the forward strand.
CGGGTGAACCAGTCGGGACGACGCAACGGCAACAGGTCGTGCACGGTCGCGACGAGCGGGGTCACCGAACGGGGCGGACCCATCGGCACCGTGAGGTGGACGACGTCGACGGGAGCATCCTCAGGACCGAGCGCCGACTCGATCCTCGGACGACCGAGTCGGTCCCACGCGTCGTACAGCACCCCGACCGGCAGCGCGAGGTGTCGGCACCCCACGCCGTCGGGCACGGTCAGCGGACCCCCCGGCGCACCGCGGGCACCGACGGCGACCACCTCGACATCAGAGCGCACTGCCAGCGCGTCCAGCAGTTGCAGCACCGACGTCGCCGTGCCGCCGGGGACGTCGTGCCAGCACTGCGTGAGGCTGACCGCGACACGCGGCGTGACGGTTCGCTCCGGTTGCACCGACGCAGTCTCCCGCGCGACCCACCCGATGCGAGAGATGCTGCGAGCGGCTCGGCCGCGACATCGGACCCGACCCACTACGGTGTCGGGTCCATGATCGGTGGAGGCGACCTGACAGCGCTGGCGAGCCGATGAGCGACTTCTGGGAGAGCCGGCACGTCGTGGTCACGGGCGGTCGCGGGTTCCTCGGGTCCGCCGTGTGCCGGGCGCTCACGAACCAGGGAGCAGCACGGGTGTCGGCGCCGAGCTCCGGTTCCTACGACCTGCGTCGTGCCGACGAGGCCGACGCGATGGTGGCCGACCTCGCGCCCGACGTGGTCATCCACCTCGCGGCGAGGGTGGGCGGGATCGGGGCGAACATGGAGCGCCCTGCCGACCTCTACCTCGACAACCTCCTGATGGGGACCTTCGTGCTCGACGCGACACGACGGGCCGGCACCCCGAAGACGGTGGTGCTCGGCACGATCTGCTCGTATCCGAAGATCACCCCCGTGCCGTTCCGCGAGGACTCGCTCTGGCACGGCTACCCCGAGGAGACCAACGCTCCCTACGGAGTCGCGAAGCTGGCACAGCTGACCCAGCTGCAGGCCAACCGGGCCCAGTACGGCCAGTCGGCCATCTACCTGATGCCGACGAACCTGTACGGACCGGGCGACAAGTTCAACCCGGCGGTGAGCCACGTCATCCCTGCGCTCATCAAGAAGTGCGTGGAGGCCAAGGAGTCGGACGCGGACCACATCGAGGTGTGGGGCACCGGCGCGGCATCACGGGAGTTCCTCTACGTGGACGACGCCGCCGACGCCGTGGTGCTCGCAGCGGAGCGCTACGACGGCGCCGAACCCGTCAACCTCGGTACCGACGAGGAGATGCCCATCCGCGAGCTCGTCGAGGTCATCTGCGAGCTGGTCGGCTTCAGCGGCGAGGTGCGATGGGACACCTCTCGACCCGACGGGCAGCCGCGCCGGCGTGTCGATCCGAGCCGGGCGCGCGACACCTTCGGGTTCGAGGCGAAGATCCCGTTCCGCGAGGGTCTGCGTCGGACGATCGCCTGGTACCTCGACCACCGGGTCGAAGCCGAGGCGCGAGCGGTCTGAGCCGCAGGGCAGGGCCGGCCAGCAGGGCAGGGCCGGTCAGCGGCAGGCTGCGGCCTTCTCCGGATCGGTCGGGACGACCCCGGGCGGCGCTGCATCCGGCGGCGCACCGTCATCGATCACGGTGGTCGTGGTCGCGGTCGACCCGTCGGACGGCGCTGCGGCCGTCGGTTCGGTGGTGGTCGTGGTGGTGGTCGGGATGAACCCCGGGGGCAGCTGATCCATCGGCAACGGCTCCGAACGGACGCTCACCGTGTCGCCCCCGGTGTCGAGGATCACCCGGAACCCCATCAGGGACTCGTCCTCCACCAGCTTCGGAGTCGTCTCCAGGTAGCGGGCGAGCAGCACCGCAGCATCCCGCCCGTAGGGGCCATAGGTGATCGTCGTCGGACCGCTGCTGCCGCGGGCATCGACCGCCTCGGCGTCGAACCCGGCGGCGTCGAGCGCACCGGCGACGGCGGCGAGCGACGAGGACGCCTTCGCCGGCCCCTTCACGTCGACGATCACGCCGGCGGGCCGGAGACCGGACCCCCCAGCGGACCAGAACGGCAGCAGCAGCGGCAGCGTCTTGTCCCACACGACGTCCTGGTAGGCGACACCGTTGCGCGGCCCGTACTCGGTCGGGACCTGTCGGGTGATGAGGTCGTCGGGGTTGAAGTCGCGGAACTCGCCGAGGAGGCCGAGGATCGTGCCGACGTTGAGCGTGTCGTCGAGCACCACGGCATGCACCGCTGCGTCGACCAGTCCGCTGGCGGTGCTCGGGTTTCGGATCCCCTTGTCCGACGCGCGCCGCAGGGAGCGCTTGATGAAGTCCTGCTGGCGGGAGATGCGGCCGAGGTCGCCCGATCCGTCGGTCTTCCACTTCCCGTTCTGCTGGAACTCGAAGTGACGGCTGCGGGCGTAGGCGAGCGCCTGGGAGGGGTCGAGCATCCGGCAACCGGGCTCGTCCACGTACAGCCCGGTGTTGCGGTCGCGCACCGGGGTCGTGAAGTAGACGGGGACGCCGCCGAGCACCTCGACGAGGCCCTTGAACGCCGCGAAGTTGATCTGCACGTAGTTGTCGATGGAGATGCCGAAGTTGCGCTTGATGGTCTGGATCAGGGTCTTGGGTCCCTGCGGTCCGGCGATCGCCGCGTTGATGCGCTGCATCGAGCCGTCGGGCAGCTCGACCCGCGAGTCACGAGGGATCGACAGCAGCATCGCGGTGCCGGCCTTCGGATCGATCCGCAGGATCATGATGACGTCGGCGAGCTTCTCGTCGGGGGCACGGCCCTTCACGACGGGGTCATCGGGGTCGAGGCCCGCCTGCGAGTCGGTCCCGATGATGAGGATGTTGCGGGGTGACCCCACATCCGCCTTCGACGACAGCGACGAGCCGACGTCGACGACGGGGACCTGTTCGAGCGTCGTCCGCACCTTGGTGAGTCCCCATGCAGCACCGAGGCACGCGAGGACCAGCACGACGTTCACCCCGAGGAGGATGCGCTGAGGCCAGGTGCGACGCAGTCGCGTCCCACCGTTGCGTCGCGTCCCGCCCTTGTGCGACCCGTCCTGCGACGTTGCTCCAGCCACGATCGGCTGACCGTAGCAGCGCCCCGGTCCCCGTCCCCGGCACCGCAGCGGTGTCGCGGCCGTAGGATCTGCAGGTGCTCTCGGACCCATCCAGGTCGTGACCGGCACCCGAGCCGGCCCTCCCCCGCTGGCGGTGGTGGGTGGACGGCTGTGCACCGACCTGATCGACGTCACCGACGACCTCGGCGCGCTCGACTCGTCGGGGTTCTGGGCGGTCGTGATCCCGTTCACCGGAGCACCGGTGCTCGCACGCTTCGCGACGGTGCGCCCCGCAGCGCCGTGGCCCGGAGCACCGTGGCGAGGACCGGGTCGCGGCGACTGGCGATCGAGCCTCGACCACGGGGGCTTCAGCTCCGGCGTCGATGCGGTCAAGGAGCGCATCCGCGACGGCGAGGTGTACCAGGTCAACCTCACCCGACGTCTGTCCGCTGCGCTCCACAGGTCTGCGCCAGATGGGTCATCGGCCACGGGACGAGCGCGCGACGCCGGCCACGGCGCCGGCGACGGGACGGCCCACGACGTCGCTGCCCTCGGCGCCGCTCTCGCTACCGGCAACCCGGCGCCGTTCTCCGCCGTCGTGCGGCTACCGCATCAGGGCGTGCACGTCGCGAGCGCGTCGCCCGAGCGGTTCCTGGCGCGGCGCGGACGACATGTCTGGTCGTCGCCGATCAAGGGGACTGCACCCACCGAGGCCGCGCTGCTCGCGAAGGACACGGCGGAGAACGTGATGATCGTCGACCTGGTCCGCAACGACCTCGGCAGGGTGTGCGACTGGGGCACCGTCGAGGTGCCGTCGCTGCTCGCCGTCGAGGACCATCCCGGGCTCGTGCACCTGGTGAGCACGGTGAGCGGACGCCTCCGTGCCGGGATCGGCTGGCCGGAGCTGCTGGCAGCGACGTTCCCGCCCGGGTCGGTGACAGGAGCGCCGAAGCTCGCAGCGCTCGACCTCATCGCGCAGCTCGAACCCGTCCCACGCGGCGTGTACTGCGGCGCGGTTGGCTGGGTCGACGCCGATCGCCGCCAGGGCGACCTGAACGTCGCGATCAGGACGTTCTGGATCGAGGACGAGGCGCTGCACTTCGGGACCGGCGGGGGGATCACGATCGATTCCGATCCCGACGGCGAGTGGCACGAGACCGAGCTCAAGGCCGCGAACCTGCTGCGGGTCGCATCAGGGATGCGAGCGGACCAGCCGGTCGGATCGGGGTCGAGGCGATGACGGGCTCTGGTGCGCACGACGACAGCGGTGATCGGACCCCTGTGGTGTGGCTCGACGGGTCGATCGTCGATGCAGCCGCGGCGTCGTTGCACTGGTCCGATCACGGCATCACCGTCGGCGACGGCGTGTTCGAGACGATCGAGCTGCGTCGCGGGGCACCGTTCGCTCTGCGACGGCACCTCGACCGCCTCGAACGGAGCTGCAGCGGCCTCCGCATCGACCCCCCACCCCGACACGAGGTCGCCGGCGCGGTCGACGCGGTCCGGGCCGCGTGGGGGACGGCGCCTGGTCGTCTTCGCATCACGGTCACGAGCGGACCCGGACCGATGGGCTCCGAGCGTGGACCGGGAGGCCCCACCGTCCTGGTGAGCGCGACCTCGATGGTGGTGAGGACCGGACCGACCGACGTGGTGACGGTCCCGTTCACCCGCAACGAGCACGGCGCGCTCGCCGGACTCAAGACGACCTCCTATGCCGAGAACGTGCTGGCCCTGCGGATCGCTGCCGAGGCGGGTGCGAGCGAGGCGATCTTCGCGAACACGGCGGGGATGCTGTGCGAGGGGACCGGTTCGAACGTCTTCGCCGGGATCGACGGCCGGCTGGTCACACCGACCCTGTCGAGCGGATGCCTGGCCGGCGTCACGCGGGCGCTGCTGCTCGAGGCGCTGGAGCGGTCAGGGGAGCCGGCCGTCGAGGCCGCCATCCCGATCGGCGAATGGCAGCAGGTCGAAGAGGCGTTCCTCGTCTCGACCGGCCGCCACGTGCAGCCGATCCGACGGATCGACGGCGTCGAGCTGGCGGCTTGCCCCGGTCCGCTCACCCGTACCGCCGCACGGATCTGGAGCGACACCTACTCCCACGCCTCGGACCCCTGACACGTCCGTTCCGCCCTCACCCCACGACGCTGCCCAACCCACGACGCTGCCCACCCTCGACGCCCCAGCGATCCTCGTGGCTGTCGGCGTCACCTGCGGCGCCGTCAGCCACGAGGGCAGGAGCTCGTGGGTGATCTGGCGTGAACCGTGGCGATCCGCCCTGTTGCGCAGCGAGCTCAGGCGGGTCGGAGGTGGACCACGTCGCCGACGGTGATCGTGCGGCGCTCGCCCGCCGCCTCGACCACGAGCGCGCCGGTGGCGTCGATGTCGACAGCTGTGCCGTCGAGCTCTGAGCCGTCCGCCAGCGCAACCCGCACCTCACGACCGATGGTCGCCGACCGCGACCGGTAGGCGTCGAGGAGCTCCTCGACGGTCGGAGCGGAACGGCCGAGCCGCGGGAGCCAGCGGCTGTCGAGCGAGATCAACAGGTCGCTCACGATCACGTCGGCGTCGACGTCGCCTCCGAGCAGGATGTCGAGCGACGTCGCGGTGTCCGCCAGGTCCTCGGGCATGCGACCCCAGTTGACGTTCAGCCCGACGCCCACGATGAGGCAGTCGCCCATGCCACCGAGGTCCTGGTGCAGCTCCGCGAGGATTCCGCCCACCTTGAGGTCCGCGCCGCCGCCGGCGCCCGGCGCCACCAGGTCGTTCGGCCACTTCACGCGGAGGTCCGGCGCCGCGTCGACCGCAGCCAGCGCGACCGCAGCGTTGACGAGCGACCACCGCTCCCGATCGATGGCGACCAGCGGGAGCCCGATCGACATCAGGATCGAGGCGCGGGGCGGCGAGTCCCAGGCGCGATCGCGTCGCCCGCGTCCAGCGGTCTGGTGATCCGCCACCAGCACGGCCGGACGACGGTCCTCGCTCGGGTCCTGCGTCCGCAGGATCTCGACCATGTCCGCGTTGGTCGACGCGGTCTCCTCGACCCAGCGGAAGTCCGCGAAGCGGGTGCCGGAGAGAGTTGCTTTGGCGCGTTCGAAGGACATCAGGGGAAGATAGACCGTGTTTTCCAAGGTGCTGATCGCAAACCGTGGTGAGATCGCCGTCCGGGTCATCCGGGCCTGTCGAGAGATGGGGATCGCAACCGTCGCCGTGTACTCGGATCTCGACCGGGACGCGTTGCACGTCCGGCTCGCGGACGAGGCCTACGCCCTCGGCGGTCAGACCGCAGCGGAGAGCTACATCGACGCCGACAAGGTGCTCGACGTCATCGGCCGCTCCGGAGCCGAGGCGGTGCATCCCGGCTACGGGTTCTTCTCGGAGAACAGCGACTTCGCCAAGGCGATCACCGACCTCGGCGTGACCTTCATCGGCCCGCCGCCGTCTGCGATCGATGTGATGGGCGACAAGATCTCCGCCCGGCTCGCAGCAGAGAAGGTCGGCGTCCACGGCGTGCCGGGCACGACCGACATCCTCACCGACGCCGCCCAGGTGCGCGCGTTCGGCGACGAGTTCGGCTATCCGATCGCGATCAAGGCCGCGTACGGCGGCGGCGGTCGGGGCATGAAGGTCGTCGCCTCCGCCGACGAGGCTGCCGCGGCGCTCGAGTCGGCCCAGCGCGAGGCGCTCGCGTACTTCGGCCGCGACGAGTGCTACATGGAGCGCTACCTGACCGGGCCGCGTCACGTCGAGGTCCAGGTGCTCTGCGACGCCCACGGCAACGCCGTCTACCTCGGGACACGTGACTGCTCGGCCCAGCGACGCCACCAGAAGCTGATCGAGGAGGCACCCGCGGCGAACATCCCGCCGCACCTCATCGCCGAGATGGGCGAGGCTGCGGTCGCGGTCGCCCGCGGGTGCGACTACGTCAACGCCGGCACCGTCGAGTTCCTCTACCAGGACGAGTCCTTCTACTACCTGGAGATGAACACCCGACTCCAGGTCGAGCACCCCGTCACCGAGCTCGTCACCGGCAAGGACCTCGTCGAGCTGCAGCTGCGGGTCGCAGCAGGTGAACCGCTTCCCTTCTCCCAGGACGACATCGAGATCGACGGCCACGCGATCGAGGTCCGGATCAACGCCGAGAACGTCGCCGAGGGCGCCTTCCTCCCCTCCCCGGGCCCCATCACGAAGCTGCGGGTCGCCTCCGGCTACGGCGTGCGCTGGGACGGCGGCTACGAGGAGGGCGACGAGATCTCCCAGTACTACGACAACCTCACCGGCAAGCTGTGCGTCTGGGGCCGCGACCGCCACGTCGCGATCGCCCGCATGATCCGAGCGCTCGAGGAGACCGAGATCGAGGGCGTCGCGACGACCATCCCCGCGGACCTCGCGATCCTGCGCCACCCCGACTTCGAAGCCTTGACGCATTCGACGAAGTGGGTCGAGGACACCCTGGATCTGACCGGCGTCGGTGTCGCTGGCGCGCCGGTCACCGTCGACGGCGACGAGGCCGAGGCGAAGGTCCGCCGCGACGTCGACGTCGAGGTCAACGGCCGGCGCTTCGCCGTGTCGCTGTTCGTGCCGGAGTCGCAGCTCGCGCCGGTCGCCGGTGCCGGACCGGCCGCCAAGCCCCGCCCCAAGCGTGGTGGGGCGTCGTCATCGGCCGGCGGTGCAGCCGGCAGCGGACGGATCGCTGTGCCGATGCAGGGGACGATCGTCAAGGTCACCGTGGAGGTCGGCCAGCCCGTCGCCGCCGGCGACAGCGTGGTCGTGCTCGAAGCGATGAAGATGGAGAACAACGTCGCCGCCGACATCGACGGGACCGTCACGGCCGTCAACGTCGAGCCCGGTCAGTCCGTCGCTGCCGGCGAGGTCGTCGTCGTCATCGAAGCGGCCGAGGGCTGATCACCCACGACGGTCGATCCCGGCGAGTCGGAGGGTCCATGTCGAGGTTGAGGTCACGAGCGACCGGCATCGGTCGGGTGGCGCTCGAAGCGCTGCCGACACGTACACGCGACCTGGTCGGCCGCGCCGGGTTCTGGCTCGCCCACGAGTGCGACCAGGTCCCGACCGAGCCGCCGTCGCCGGTGCCACGATCGGCGCTGCTGCCGGATCGTCCGCTGCCGCTCCCGACGGGCACGACCGAGGAGGAGCTCCGGCGACGGTTCGCGACGTGGTCGATCGACGGGGAGCCCGAGGGCCACATGAACGCGTACGTCGGTGACTCGTTCGGACGCTTCGTGCACACCTTCGGCCTGGTCGCCGACCTCTCGGGCACCTGCCTGGAGCTCGGGGCGAACCCGTACTTCACGACGCACCTGATCGAGCGGTACAGCGCTCTGGAGCTCAGCCACGCGAACTACTTCGGCAACGACGACCAGTCGGTGCTCCAGCGCCTCAGCTACCGCGACGGCGACCGGCAGATGACCGAGGACATCCGCTCCACGCTGTTCAACATCGAAGACGACGAGTTCCCGTACCCCGACTCGTCGTTCGACGTGGTGCTGTTCTGCGAGATCATCGAGCACCTCCTGATGGATCCGATGCGGGTGCTGAGGAAGATCCGCCGCGTGCTGCGGCCCGACGGCGTGCTCGTCGTCACCACTCCGAACGTCGCTCGGCTGAACAACATGCTGCGGATCGCAGGCGGCCACAACATCTACGACCCCTACTCGGGCTACGGACCCTACGGCCGACACAACCGCGAGTACACGATGACGGATCTGCACGTGCTGCTCAGGTTCGCCGGCTTCGACATCGACGCGACGTTCGCCGCGGACTCCCACGACGAGCCCTACGAGTCGGATCCGATGTACCCGGCCCTCGCGCCGCACCTCGTCGGACGCGGCGACGCGCTCGGCCAGTACCTGTTCGTCCGGGCCCGCGTCGCGCGCCCGGCGCGGGAGGGCCTCCCGGACCTGCTGTACCGGAGCTACCCCCCGGGGACCGTCGTTCCGACCGTCGAGGCGCCCTGAGCAGAGCGCACCACCGTCGGTGCCCGGACCGTCGCGTCGCGACGACCTCAGGCCGGCGGAAGCTCGAAGACCATGTACTGGTCGTCCTCGCCCAGCAGCTCGGCATGGTCGCTGAGGAGCTGTTCGATGGCGTCGAACCGCTCCGGGCTGCACTGGACCGGGTGCCTCTGCAGGACCACCCAGCGGACGCCGAGCGTCGCGGTGAGCTCAGGGAGGTCGCCGGGGTCCGGGGCGCCTTCCCCCGGCTTCCACCGGACCGGTCGGGGCCCGAACACCTCTGGAGCGCACCGGAGCGAGGCCCATGCCTCGTTGCGGACGTATCGGTCGATGCCGGAGTACCAGCGCACGCTCGACGAGTACCAGGTGCAGCCCACCACCGGTCGACGGTGCTCGACCTCCCAGATCGAGTCACCCCATGTGTGCAGGCAGTCGTCGGGCACGACGAGCACCGCACCCGGACCCGGCTCCTTCGCGATGCGCTCGAACGCCGCGGTGATGGCCGGCGACGGCGTTC
>JAFDWA010000280.1 GCA_018268735.1 Actinomycetota bacterium
CTCGACGAGGTCCAGCTTGTTGACTGCCAGCACGACGTGGCTGATGCCGAGCAGCGACGCCAGATAGGTGTGGCGGCGGGTCTGGGTCAACACGCCCTTGCGGGCGTCGACGAGGATCACTGCCAGGTCCGACGTGGACGCGCCGGTGGCCATGTTGCGCGTGTACTGCTCGTGACCGGGCGTGTCGGCCACGATGAAGCTGCGTCGCGGCGTGGTGAAGAACCGGTAGGCGACGTCGATGGTGATGCCCTGCTCGCGTTCGGCGGCGAGCCCGTCGACGAGCAACGCGAAGTCGAGGTCGTCGCCACGGGTGCCGACCTTCTTGGAATCCGCCTCGAGCGCCGCGAGGTGGTCCTCGTGGATGAGCTTCGAGTCGTAGAGCAGCCGTCCGATGAGCGTGCTCTTGCCGTCATCGACGCTGCCGCAGGTCAGGAAGCGCAGGAGCGACTGGTCCGCCATCAGAAGTACCCCTCCTGCTTCTTGCGCTCCATCGACGCTGAGGCGTCGTGGTCGATCATGCGCCCTTCACGCTCGGAGCTGCGGGCGAGGAGCATCTCGCCGATCACCGCGTCGAGGGTGTCGGCGTCGCTGTCGATCGCTCCGGTGAGCGGGTAGCAGCCGAGCGTCCGGAACCGGACGCGACGCATCTGCGGCACCTCGCCGGGATGCAGGCGCATCCGCTCGTCGTCGACCATGATCCACGCGCCGTCGCGTTGGACGACAGGGCGGCGCGCCGCGAGGTACAGCGGTACGACCGGGATCTCCTCGCGTTGGATGTAGCGCCACACGTCGAGCTCGGTCCAGTTCGACAGCGGGAACACCCGCAGCGATTCACCCGGACGGTGACGAACGTTGTACAGGTGCCACAGCTCGGGACGCTGCGACTTCGGATCCCACCGGTGCTGGGCCGAGCGCAGCGAGAACACCCGCTCTTTCGCACGCGACTTCTCCTCGTCGCGCCGCGCCCCACCGAACGCCACGTCGAAGCCGTGCAGGTCCATCGCCTGCTTCAGGCCCTCGGTCTTCCAGAGGTCGGTGTGGACGCCCGGGCCGTGGTCGAACGGGTTGATCCCCTGCTCGACGCAGTCCGGGTTCTGGTACACGAGCAGCTCCATGCCGGTCTCGGCGACCAGTCGTGCCCGGAACTCGTACATCGCCCGGAACTTCCACGTCGTGTCCACGTGCAGGAGCGGGAACGGGGGCGGCGACGGGAAGAACGCCTTGCGGGCGAGGTGCACCATCGTCGAGCTGTCCTTGCCCACCGAGTAGAGCATCACCGGACGTTCTGCCTCGGCGACGGCCTCACGCATGATCTGGATGCTCTCTGCCTCCAGCGCATCGAGATGGGTGAGCGTGCTGCGGGTGAGCGTGCTGCTCGGGGTCATGACACCTCCAGACCACGACGGCGGCGCAGGTGCCGCTCCAACGGACCGAACCCTGCGGCATCGACCGCAACGCCGATGCACAGCAGCAGCAGCATCGTGGCGATCAGCCCGACGCTGTCAGCCGACTGGCGCATGAGCTCGAGGCGGGCGCCGAGCGACGGTCGGCTGCCGAGGATGACGATGAGCTCACCGGCGAGAAGGCTCCGCCACGCGAACGCCCACCCCTGCTTGAGGCCACCGACGATCGCGGGCAGCGCAGCGGGCAGGATCACGAGGCGCAACAGCGACCACCCCTGCGCACCGAGGGTGCGTCCCGCACGGATGAGCAGCGGCGGGACGTGGTCGATGCCGGAGATCACGCCGTTCGCGACCGACGGCGCGCCCCCGATCACGACGACGAAGAAGATCGCCCCCTCGGAGAACTGGAAGAGGATCAACGCCAACGGGAACCACGCGATCGACGGCATGGTCTGCACCCCGGTGAGCAGCGATCCGATGCCGCGGCGCAGCACCTCGGACCGCGAGACCGCGACTCCGAGCGCCAGGCCGATCACGACGGCGAGCGAGAAGCCGAGCAGCGCCCGTCGCATCGTCGTGGCGACCGCGTGCCACGTCGCCGCGGTGGAGAGATCCTCCAGCAGCCGCCGCAGCACCGGCGCCGGTCCCGGGAGCACGTACCACGGACGCCATCCGCTCCATGCGACCACCTGCCAGAGGACGAGGACGACGACGACGGCGACGAGCTTGGGCCATGTGGCGGACCACACCGCGCCGAAGCTCCCCTGACCGCTGCGACGGCCGGCCGACTCGGCCTGCGCGAGCGCGTCGAGCCCGGCCAGCTCCTCCTGCTCCGGGGTGACGGCGATCGGTGGTTCAACGAGCGCCATGCCGGACGACCTCCTCGCGCAGCCGCTCTGCGATCGGTGCCGCCAGCTCGGCCACCTCAGGGGAACCGATCCGGCGAGGGCGCTCCAGGTCGATGTCGAACTCGCCGACGACCCGTCCCGGTCGACTCGACAGCAGCACGACCCGGTCGGCGAGGCGGACCGCCTCGCGGACGTTGTGGGTCACGAACATGACCGCGCAGCCCCGTTCGATCCAGAGTCGCTCCAACTCGTCGTGCAGCAGGTCGCGGGTCATCGCGTCGAGCGCACCGAACGGCTCGTCCATCAGCAGCAGATCGCAGCGGCGCGCGAGCGCACGGGCGAGCGCCACCCGCTGGCGCATCCCCCCGGAGAGCTCGTGGGGACGACGATCCGCGAACGCCTCCAGGTGCACGGTCCGCAGCAGCTCCTCGGCCTGTGGCCTGCGATCACGACGAGCGACGCCGTCGAGCTCCAGGGCCACCTCGACGTTGCCCCGGGCCGTCAACCACGGGAACAGCGCTGCGTCCTGGAACATCAGCGAGGTCCGACCCGCGACGGCGATCGAGCCGACCGTGGGGTCGTCGAGTCCGGCGAGCAGGTTCAACAGCGTCGACTTCCCGCAGCCGGACGCTCCGACGACGCAGACGAACTCACCGGGTCCGATGTCGAGCGAGATCCCGTCGAGGGCGCGCACCGGGTGGCGAGGATCACCGTGGAGCATCGAGACCGCACGGACCTGCACCTGGGGCACCGCGGAGGTGGTGTCGCACATCTCCAACGCCATGGTCGGCTCCGCGAGTGTCGTCATCGTCGCTCCCCGGGGTCTCGTGGCTCAGCCGCCTGGACCGTCCGCAACGGGTCGAGCTCGACGAGCCCGTCGAGGTCCGTGCGGGGCAGCAGCCCGACGGCATGGGCACGACGGGCGGCCTCCGTGATGGAGGCGACCGCGAGGTCGTCGGAGAACGCGAGCCGTCGCCATGCAGCTGCGAGCACCTCGGGTGTGAGCGATTGGCCGGTCGTCGCCGCGATCGCACGACTCACCGCTGTGCGCGCAGCGAGCGGGTGCTCACCCAGGAAGCGGGTCGCTG
>JAFDWA010000281.1 GCA_018268735.1 Actinomycetota bacterium
ACGAGCTGCACCTCGACCTCGTCGGGTCGCAGCTCGCCGAGCGCGACCGTCGCGCTCACCGGTCGAGATCCTCCCAGGTCGGCGATCGCGTCGTCGACGTCGACGTCGTCGATGTGCACGAGGTGCCAGTGCTCGGCGACGCGTGCGCGGAACGCAGCGAGCTCCCGGGCCCCGCGGTGGCCGTCGGCGCACAGCAGCGCCGCTCGTTGCGCGGAGGGCAGGTAGAGCCCCTCCACGTACTCGCGGACCATCCGGTGGGCGCTGACGAAGGGACCGAGCGTCCGCAGCGACTCCTTCACCCTGGCGACCCACGCGTGGGGCGTGCTCGCCTGGTTGGACGACGTGGCGTGGTAGAGGGGAACCACCTGGGACTCGAGGATGTCGAAGAGGCTGTTCGCCTCGAGCTCTGCGCGGCGCTCGGGGTCCTCGACCGACTCGGCGGAGGAGATCGCCCACCCGTTGGTTCGCTCCGACCCGCCGGGCTCGTCGCTCTCGGGTGCGCCGGCGCGGAAGCACTCCGCCCACCAGCCGTCGAGCACCGAGCAGTGCATCGCTCCGTTCATGACGGCCTTCATCCCGCTGGTCCCGGACGCCTCCATCGGTCGGACCGGCGTGTTCAACCAGATGTCGGCGCCCTGCACGAGTGCCCGGGCGAGCGCCATGTCGTAGTCCTCGACGAACATGAAGCGCGTCCGCACCTCGGGGTCCTGCGAGAAGGCGACGATCTGGCGGATCAGCTCCTTGCCGCTGTCGTCGGCGGGGTGTGCCTTGCCGGCGAAGACGAACTGGATGGGCCGATCCGCGTCCCCGAGCAGCGCTCGTAGCCGCTCGGACTGGCTGAGCAGCAGTGCAGCGCGCTTGTAGGTCGCGAAGCGCCTGGCGAAGCAGATCGTGAGCGCATCCGGATCGAGCGCGTCGTCGACCCATGCCAGCTCGGACGCGGATCGACCGACCGACAGCCCCGACGCGCGCAGGCGCTCCCGGACGTGCTCGACCATCCTGACCTTCGCCGAGCGGTGCGCCTGCCACAGGACGTCGTCGTCGGTGCCGGAGATCGCATCCCAGCGATCCGGTCCCGCCCACTGCCAGTCGGAGCCGACGTGGTCGGAGAAGATCTCCGCCATCTCGCCCGACACCCACGTCGATCCGTGCACCCCGTTGGTGATGTGACCGATCGGCGTCTCGGCACGTGGCACACCGGGCCACAGATCGCAGAACATCCCACGGCTGACCTCGCCGTGCAGCTCGGAGACCCCGTTGCGGCGCTCGGCGAGGTGCATGCCCATCACCGCCATGTTGAAGCGCTCGTCGGGAGGGTCCTGCGGGTGGTGTCCGAGCGCCATCAGGGTGTCGAGGTCGATGCCGCACTCGTTGGCCCACCCACCGAAGTAGCGCTGCATGAGCTCTCTCGGGAACTGGTCGATCCCGGCCGGGACCGGTGTGTGGGTGGTGAAGACCGCACCGGCACGCACGGCCTCCAGGGCTTCGGGGAAGCTCAGCCCGTCGCGGTGCATGTGGGTGCGGATCCGCTCCAGGCCGAGGAAGCCGGCATGGCCCTCGTTCGTGTGGAACACGTGCGCCGGCACGCCGAGGGCCTCGAGGGCCCGGACGCCTCCGATGCCGAGGAGGATCTCCTGGCGGAGGCGGTGCTCGACGTCGCCGCCGTAGAGCCGGTCGGTGACGAGCTGGAGGTCCTGTGGGTTCTCCTCGACGTCCGCGTCCAGCAGGTACAGCGGCGTGCGGCCGATCGAGGCCTTCCAGACCTGGGCGACCAGCGGGCGCTCGGCGAGGTCGACCTCGACGCGCACGCCGTCGCACAGCTCGAGCGCCATCGCGTACGGGTCGAGATCCGGGAACCGCTCCTGCTGCCAGCCGTCGACGGTGAGGGACTGGCGGAAGTAGCCGTGGCGGTAGAAGAGCCCGATCGCGACGAGCGGGACGCCGAGGTCCGACGCCGCCTTGAGGTGATCTCCTGCCAGGACCCCCAGGCCGCCGGAGTACTGCGGCACCGCCTCGGCGATGCCGAACTCAGGTGAGAAGTAGGCGACCACGCCGCCGTCGAGCGCGGACTCGCCGCCGACGGTGGGCACGTGGCCAGTGGCGAGCTCCTGCTGGAACCACCTCGGGAGCGATCCGTACACGTCGAGGGCCGCGGCGACCGAGGTCATCCGCTCGATGAACGAGGCGTCCGACGCGAGCTCGTCGAGCCGGCCGGGAGCGACCTCCGCGAGCACCCGCCGAGGGTCGTGGCCGCCCTCGTCCCAGATGCGCGGGTCGATGCTGGTGAACAGCTCACGTGTCGGGCGGTCCCAGGACCACCGCAGGTTGCTCGACAGCCGGTCGAGCGCCTCGAGTGGCTCGGGGAGCCGTGGCCGGACGGTGAAGGACCGCAGTGCCTTCACCGGAACGTCGGACGTCGCGGGATCGATGGCGGTCACGTCGGTCGAGGGTACTGCGATGGGCGCGGAAGGGGTCTCGGTAGCCTGGAAGGTCCCATGTCGCATCCGTCATCAGCGCCCGGGCGCGTCGTCTTCGCCGACGTGTCGCCGGCGACCCCGAACGGCCACCCGGCGCGCGCCGTCGCCGGCGATCCCCTCGTGGTGTCCGCGACGCTGGTGCGCGACGGCCACGGCGTGCTGGCTGCCCGCGTCCGGTGGCGACGGCTCGAGGAGGTCGGAGGTGTCCCGAGCACCTGGTCGGCCGTCCCGATGCGGGACCGCAGCGACGGGTCGGGTCGCTGGGACGGGTCCATCGTCCCGGGCGCCCCGGGCCGCTACGAGATCGAGGTCGAGGCATGGCTCGACCGCTTCGCCACGTGGCGACGGGATCTGCGCGCGCGGGTTGCTGCGGGCCAGGACGTCGAGGTGGAGCTCGAGGTCGGTGCCCGGCTGATCGAGTCCCGCTCGGGTGACGTCGAGGAGTCGGACCGCTCCAGGCTGCACGCCGCGGTCGACGGGCTCCGCTCGACGTCGTGCTCGCAGCACGTGCGCCTCGCGGCAGGTCTCGACGACGCCGTCGCATCCCTCCTCGACGGCGTCCCGGACCCCGTCGAGCTCGCACGTTCCGGTGCCCGACCGCTGCGTGTCGACGACGAGCGGGCCGTCCACAGCGCCTGGTACGAGCTGTTCCCACGCTCGGAGGGCGGCTTCGTCGAGGGCTCGCGGATCTGGGACCGTCTCGCAGCAGTGGCCGATGCGGGCTTCGACGTCGTGTACCTGCCGCCGGTGCACCCGATCGGCGTGACGTACCGCAAGGGCCGCGACAACACGCTGGTGGCGGGCCCCGACGACGTCGGCAGCCCGTGGGCGATCGGGCTGGTGGGTGCCGGCGACGGCCCCG
>JAFDWA010000282.1 GCA_018268735.1 Actinomycetota bacterium
GGCTGCTCCGATCCGCAACGTCGCCGTGGAGCTCTGAGTGCCGACCCTTCGGACCTGCGAGGTCACCGGCGTGCTCGCTGAGCGGGCCGGGCTGCAACGCCTCGCCGTCCGCATGGGCGACGGGTCCGCGGCGCGTGCCTATGCGTTGACCGACCTCGTCGGCGGCTGCAGCATCGGCGACCGGGTCGTGGTGAACACCACCGCCGTCGAGCTGGGGCTCGGGACCGGCGGATGGCACGTCGTGCACTGGAACCTCGCGGTCGACGACGTCGTGCAACCCGGACCCGGCCACGTCATGAAGCTCCGCTACACCTCCCTGCAGGCCGATGTCGGCACCGCGGAGCTCGACCACCCCGAGTGCGACCGACGACTCGACGGGGTGCCGGTGCTCGCCTGCACGCTCCACAGCCAGGTGCCGCTCGCCGTCCTTGCAGCCTGGGAGCGACGACCCGGCATCCGCGTGGCCTACGTGATGACCGACGGCGCCGCGCTGCCGCTCGCCCTGTCGGACACCGTGGCGGCCCTCGTCGCTGCGGGGCGGCTCGTCGGCACGGTCACCGCAGGCCACGCGTTCGGGGGCGACCTCGAAGCTGTGACCGTGGCCTCGGCGTTGGGGCTGGCGGTCCACGTCATGGGCGCGGAGCTGGTGGTCGTGGGGATGGGTCCGGGTGTGGTCGGCACCGGGACGTCGCTGGGCACGACGGCGATCGAGGCTGCCGCCGTCCTCGACGTCGCCGAGCGCCTGGGTGCCACACCGGTCCTGAGCGTGCGTGCCTCGGACGGCGACGCGAGGGACCGCCACCGCGGGGTGTCGCACCACGTGCGAACCGTGGCGGCGCTCACCCGCGCCGAGCCGTTCGTGGCGGCTGTTCCCCCCGAGGTCGCCGAGCTCCCAGGCCTGCGGGCCATGGAGGTGGAGCGATGTCCGGATCCCGCAGCGTTGCTGGACGGTGCCGGCATGCACGTCACGACCATGGGTCGAGGGCCGGCGCAGGACCCGTCGTTCTTCGCAGCTGCCGTCGCAGCGGGCACCCTTGCCGCAGACCTCGTCGAGCGGCCCCGGTCGCCGACCGTACACTGACCGCCCGTGGCGAAGGCCGACCGGTTGCTGAACCTCGTCGCCGCCCTCGAGGCGTCGATCGTCCCGCTGACAGCGGAGGAGCTCCGCGAGCGCGTCCCGGGCTATTCCGGCCAGACCGACGAGACGTTCCGACGGACCTTCGAGCGTGACAAGGACGACCTGCGCACCCTCGGGATCCCGCTCGAGACCGTTCCGGTGGAGCACCTCGATCCGCCGACCACCGGCTACCGCATCCGGAGCGACCGCTACGAACTCGAGGATCCCGGCTTCACGCCGGAGGAGCTCGCTGCGCTGCACCTCGCCGCGACGTCGGTCCGCCTCGTCGGCATCCCCGCCGACGAGCTCGACGACGCGCTGCGGAAGCTCGGTGGGCTCACAGGTGGGCTCGACCGTCCCGCCGAGCTCGCAGCGGTGGTGGCTCCTGCCGCGCTGGGCAGCGTCTTCGAAGCGGTGCTCGATCGTCGTCCGATCACCTTCCGCTACGGCGGCGAGGAACGCCACCTCGAGCCGCACCGGCTGCAGTACGAGCGTGGCCGCTGGTACGTGAGCGGTCACGACACCGATCGTGACGCGGTGCGGAGCTTCCGGCTGGACCGAGTCGGCGGGACGCCGACCGTCGGCGAACCCGGCGGCTTCGAGGCACCCGTCGACCTCCCTGGTGTGTGCCTGCGACCATGGGAGCTGGGCGATGCCGTCCCCGTGACGGTGCACGTCCTCCTCGACGAGACGGCTGCCGGACCGGTCCTGCGGGAGGATCCCTCCCTCGAGGTCGTCGAGCGTCGTGGCGACGGATCGGTCGTCGTCGAGCTCCAGGTCAGCGACCCTGCCGGGTTGAGGGGGTTCGTGCTGTCGCACCTCGAACGGGCAGAGCTGCTCGATCCGCCCGAGCTGCGTGCGGACCTCGTCGCCTGGCTCGTGGCGCTCGCAGGGACCGCCGCAGAGGCCACCGGAGGGGATCGATCGTGAGCACGACGACCGCAGCGGAGCGCGTGGAGCGCATCCTCTCTGTGCTGCCCTGGATCGTCGACACCCCCGGCGTCACGATCGAACAGGTCTGCAACCGCTTCGCTCTGCAGGAGCGGGAGCTGCGCAGCGATCTCGACCTGCTGATGTACGAGGTCGGCATCCACCCGTTCACGCCCGATGCCCGAGTCGACGTCATCGTCGACGACGATCGGATCTTCATCCACCTCGGTGACTACTTCCGGCGCCCCCTGCGCCTCACCGCGGACGAGGCGGTTGCGCTCTACACCGCCGGGCGGGTGCTGCTCGGTCGGCCGGAGCCGGATCAGGTGCTCGCGGCGGCGGTCGACAAGCTGGAGCGCGTGCTGGGTGCGGACCTGGCCGACCGCATCGACGTGCGACTCGGTGGATCCGACCCCGAGGTGCTCGCAACCGTCAGGGCAGCCACCGACCACGGGCGGCGCCTGTCCATCGACTACTACTCGTTCGGTCGGGATCAGCGCAGCGTCCGCGAGGTCGACCCGATCGCCCTCGTCCCGAGCGAGGGGCACTGGTACCTGCGTGCATGGTGCCTCCAGGCGGGCGGTCTGCGCCGCTTCCGCATCGACCGGATCACGCGCGCCGTCGCCACGGACGAGCCGGTGGGCACCCATCCTGTCCTCGAGGCCACGACCGAGGAGCTGGATCGAGGTGTCGCGGATGCGCCGGAGGTGACCCTGGTCCTCGACCGCAGCGCCGAGTGGATCATCGACACGGTCCCGACCGAAGAGGTCAGCGACCTCGGCGGAGGGCGGATCGAGGTCCGGCTCCACGTCGCCGCGACAGCCTGGCTGCAGCGGCTCCTGCTGCAGCTCGGGCCGGGTGTCGAGGCGCGCGACAGCGTGACCGGCGAGGATCTCACGCCGCTGGGAGCCGATGCCGCCGCCAGAGTGCTGCAGCGCTACGCCTGAGCGCCGGTAGCCTCCACGGGATGCCCGGACCGGAGTCCCTCGACACCGCAGCAGACGGCGAGCAGGGTCCTGTGGCACAGCCCGCCTCCGATGGGGACCAGCAGCCGGGCCGCGAGCGCTCCTCGACGCCACCGAAGTCCTCGACGGCACCGAAGTCCTCGACGCGCAACGTCGTGGAGTGGGTCCTCGTGATCGTCGGCGCCATCCTCGTGGCGTTCGTGGTCAAGACGTTCTTCGTCCAGGCCTTCCAGATCCCGAGCGCCTCGATGCATCCGACCCTCCTGGAAGGCGATCGGGTCCTCGTCAACAAGCTGAGCTACCGCCTGCACGACATCAACCGTGGTG
>JAFDWA010000283.1 GCA_018268735.1 Actinomycetota bacterium
CAGTCCAAGGTCACCGACTTCGGGATCGCCCGTGCGATGTCATCGCCGGACGACGACCTGACCCAGGCGGGCTCGGTCATGGGCACCGCGACGTACTTCTCTCCCGAGCAGGCACAGGGGCTGCCGGTCGATCCCCGTTCGGATCTGTACTCGCTCGGCGTCGTGCTCTACGAGATGGTGACCGGTCGTCCGCCGTTCAACGGGGACACACCGCTCGCGATCGCCTACAAGCACGTCCAGGACCAGCCGTCGCCGCCGTCCACGATCGTCCCGAACATCCCCTACGGGCTCGAGGCGGTCATCATGAAGCTGCTCGAGAAGCGGCCCGACGATCGCTACCCGACCGCAGAGGCGCTGCGGGTGGACCTCAACCGCTTCCTCGACGGCGACCGCACCTCGGCGGAGCAGGCGATGCCTGCTGGAGCTGCGGCCGCTGCCGGTGCCGCGGCGGCAGGTGCGACGACGGTCCAGCGGGCGGTCGCTCCAGACGATGCGGGCGACGCCGCGACGGTCCCCGAGCCGGTGGAGGACCAGCCGAAGTCGCGCACGGGGGTGTTCCTCGGCGTGATCGTGGTGCTGCTCGTGATCCTCGCCGGTCTCCTGTTCTGGTTCGCGAGCAGCCTCAACTCCGACAAGGTCGAGGTCCCGGCGACGATCGGGCTCACCAGCGCAGAGGCGACCAAGGTGCTGACCGACGCCGGGTTCAAGGTGCGGATCACCCAGCAGCCGAACGACTCGGTCGAGTCGGGTCGGGTCATATCGACCGATCCTGCGGCGCAGACGCAGGCGGACAAGGGGTCCACCGTCGACGTCGTGGTCTCGAGCGGAGCAGAGCGCATCGCGGTGCCCGACGTCGTCAAGCAGCGGCAGTCCGACGCGCAGTCGGCGATCACCGGTGCGGGCCTCACGGTCGGCACCGTCACCTACACCGAGACGAGCGACGTCGACTCCGGGCTGGTGATCTCCCAGTCGCCGACGTCGGGCACCCAGGTCGACAAGGGATCGAAGGTGGACCTCGAGGTCGCCAAGGCACCCGGACAGGAGTCGGTGCCCGACGTCGCCGGCCAGACCCTCGCAGCGGCCCAGGCACAGCTGCAGGCCGCAGGGTTCCGGATCGGCGGACCGGTCGAGCAGCCGAGCCCGACGATCCCAGCCGGCAGGGTCATCTCCACGGACCCGACCGGTGGCGCGTCGGCGAAGAAGGGCTCCGTGGTCAAGATCACGGTGTCGAGCGGCGTCGAGCAGGTGACCGTGCCGAACGTCGTCGGCCAACTGGAGAGCGACGCGACCGCGACGCTGCAGCGCGCCGGGTTCAACCTCGACACGTCGACGAAGACGCTGTCGAGCGGCGACCCGAACGTCGGGCGGGTGGTGAGCCAATCGCCGACGTCGGGCAACAAGGCCGACAAGGGCTCGACGGTCAAGATCGTCGTGGGTGTCGCTGGATCCACCACGACGACCGCATCGTCGAGCACCACGACGTCGACCCTCCCCTGAGGCGGGACGGGCGGGTGACGCGCGCCAAGGGAGCCGGTGCGATGGTCGTGGCGCTGCTCCTCGCCGGCCTGCTGGTCGGTCTGCTCGGGTTCTCCTCGACCCTCAACCCGATCGATGCGCTGCTGGGACGCGGTGCGATCGTCGCGGTGCCGGACCTGATCGGCCGGCCTCGGCCCGGTGCCGAGGCCGATGTGCGCGCAGCCGGTCTGGTGCCGGAGGTCCGATCGAGCTTCAGCTTGACCGGCAAGCGCGGCGCGGTCATCGGACAGAACCCGTCGGCAGGCGTCCGCGTGCGGGAGGGCACCAAGGTCGACGTGGTCGTGAGCCGTGGCGTCAACCGGGTCGCGATGCCCGACGCGGTCGGCAAGCCCTTCGACTCCATCCGCAAGCCGCTCGACGAAGCGGGCGTGAAGATCGAGGTCGAACGTGCCCAGAGCGAGGACGTGGCAGACGGAGCCGTCATCAGCCAGGATCCCGGACCCGGGGTCCTCGTCACCGGGGACAACACCGTCAGCTTCGTGGTGTCCCGAGGCCCGGCGACGCGTCCGGTCCCCAACGTGGCGGGCCTCGACCTCGCCGGGGCGTCGTTCCTGCTGGGCAAGTCGGGGCTCACGATCGGAACGATCACACCGGTCGACGACGCGAACGCGGTGGTCGGATCCGTGCTCCGGACCGACCCCGCTGTCGGCACGGTCGTCGCGCGGGACACCACCGTGAACCTGGCCCAGGCCGCCGGCCCGCCAGCGGTCGCGGTGCCGCAACTCGTCGGTCAGAGCGCGGATGCAGCAGCTGCCGCGGTCTCGGCACTCGGACTCGTGCCCAACGTGATCCGGCAGGGCTCGGGCGCAGTCGGATCGCAGGACCCTGCGGCGGCGACGATGCTCCGCCCAGGAGCGGTGGTGACCGTGACGGTGGGGTCCGGCGGTGGCTGACACCGAGGAGCGGGAGCAGCTCACGCTCCGCCGGGTCCGGGGACCTCAGATGGTGCGGGTCCGGGGAGGTACTCCGGTCACCCCGTTGGGTGGGCCCGAGGACCTCGACCTCGGCCGGCACCGGTGGGTCACCCTCGTCGGTATCGCAGCGGTCGCCGGGCTCTTCCTGCTGGCGTCGTTCGCGATCGGGGCGTCGTTCGCGGGCGGCGACCGCAGCGGCAGCGTGACGAGGGTCCCGGTGCCGCGACTCGACGGGAGCTCGCTCGATGCGGCGTCACGGTCGCTGGGCGGGCTCGGCCTGCTCGTCGCTGTCGACTACGAACCCAACGAGGCGGTGCCACAGGGGACCGTGTTCGGGCAGCGACCCGTCGCGGGCTCCAAGTTGGAGGTCGGCAGCGAGGTGACCGTCGTCGTGAGCGACGGGCCAGCCGGTGTGAAGGTGCCGGATGTGAAGGGCTTCCAGCAGTCCGAGGCAGTCAAGCTCCTGCAGGCCAACCAGCTCAACCCCGCCGTCCAGCCTGCCTACGACGAGTCCGTCCGGCCTGGGGAGGTGCTGCGGACCGACCCTGCGGCAGGCATCCGCTCGGACCCGGGCGCAGCGGTGACGGTGTACGTGTCGAACGGTCCAGCGCCGCACACCGTTCCGCAGATCGCCGATCAGCCGATCGCTCAGGGCTTCGCCGCACTCGGACGCAGCGGCGTGGGCCTCGGGTCGGTCACGACGCAGACGGTGAGCGGCAAGCAGCCGGGAGTGATCGTCTCCACCGACCCCGGCGCCGGCACGTCGGTGCCACGTGGGTTCCCGGTCGCCGTCGTCGTGACACCAGACGGACCGAACCTGACGGTGCCGTCGGTGACCGGGCTGCTGAGCAGCTCTGCGACGTCGGCGCTGTCG
>JAFDWA010000284.1 GCA_018268735.1 Actinomycetota bacterium
CTTGTAGTCTCCGCCCGTGGGGATCGTCGACGAGGACATCGCACGGGTGCGGGAGTCCACCGACATCGTCGCCGTCGTCTCCGGCTACACCCAGCTCAAGCGTGTCGGTCAGCGGTGGTCGGGTCTGTGCCCGTTCCACAACGAGAAGTCGCCGAGCTTCTCGGTCAACCAGGCCGAGGGCCTGTACCACTGCTTCGGTTGCAAGGCCTCCGGCGACGCGATCACCTTCGTGCGCGAGGTCGAGCACCTCGACTTCCCCGGCGCGGTCGAGTGGCTCGCCGCAAAGGCCGGCATCACGCTCCGCTACACCCAGAAGGACGAGTCGGAGCAGCGTCGGCGCTCGACCCGTCTGTACGAGCTCACCGAACGGGCGTGCGACTGGTACCACGAGCGGCTCCGGGGTGCGCCGGATGCCGCTGCGGCCCGGGCGTACCTCCGCTCGCGTGGCTTCGACAGCGACGAGGTGGCCCACTACCGGCTCGGGTGGGCGCCGGATGACTGGGACCAGTTGGTGCGCTCGCTCGACGCATCACGTGAGGACGTCGAGGCGACCGGTCTCGGGTTCGTGAACAAGCGGAACCGGATGCAGGACTTCTTCCGGGGCCGCATCCTGTTCCCGATCTTCGACGAGCGCGATCGGGTCATCGGCTTCGGCGGTCGGAAGCTGCCGGATGCCGACGGTCCGAAGTACCAGAACTCCCGCGACAACGTGCTCTACAACAAGTCCAAGGCGCTGTACGCGATCAACTGGGCCAAGGCCGACGCGGTGACCCACAACGAGATCCTGGTGTGCGAGGGCTACACCGACGTGATCGGCTTCAGTCGTGCGGGCGTGACGCGGGCCGTCGCGACGTGCGGTACCGCGTTGACCGAGGACCACGTGCGCATCCTCAAGCGGTTCACGCGCAACGTCGTGTTGGCCTACGACGCGGACGAGGCCGGCCAGTCGGCCGCCGAGCGCGTGTACGCGTGGGAGCAGGCCCACGACATCCAGGTGTCGGTCGTGGAACTGCCGCCGGGGTCGGATCCCGACGAGCTCGCGCGCTCGGATCCGGAGGCGCTGCGCGCAGCGGTCGGCGCTGCGCGGCCGTTCCTGGAGTTCCGCGTGTCGCGGGTGCTCGCGTCCGGCGACCTCACCCACGCAGAGGGGCGTGCCCGCGTCGCCGAGTCAGCGCTCGAGGTCGTCGCTGAGCACCCTGATCCACTGGTGCGGGACCAGTACGTGATGCAGCTCGCGGACACCACGAGGATCGACCCCACGCGCCTGCGCGAGCGGTTGGACCAGATCCGTCGCTCTCCGCGACCTGCTCGGGCGGAGCCGGCGCCGCGTCGCCGCTTCGACGTGGTGGACGAACCGGCCGAGGAGCGGACGGCGCCACGTCTGCCGAAGCTGGGCGACGGCGTCGAGCGCGAAGCGCTGCGGCTCGCGGTGAGCTCGCCGGAGGTGGCGGCTCCGTTCCTCGACGAGGACTTCTTCCGCCACCCGACCGCGCGTGCCGCACTCGAGGTGCTGCTCCGTTCCGACACCCTTGCCGAAGCCATCTCGCAGGCCCCGACTGAGGTCGGCGAGCTGCTCGCCGAGCTCGCCGTGGAGGAGGTCCGATCCGAGCCCACCGACGTGCTCGCCCGCTTCGCGAGCGAGGTCGGACGTCGGGAGCTCATCGAGCTCGAGGCAGAGGCGAGAGCGTCGTCGGACCCACTGGCGTACTCGGATCCGGTCGCCTGGTTGAAGGTGACGTTGGACGAGCTGCGACATCCACGGGCCGAGGTGGAAACCGTGACCCAGTTGCTAGCCTTCCTCCGGGAACGGACCCGACGGTGACCCCACCTCGGACAGCTCCCACGACGACAGAGGTGTGACGAACGTGTCCAGTTGGGATCGGGTGCCGCCGGATGAGGTCCGCGAGCTCGAGCAGCGCGCCGCTCACACCGGCAACGTCCTGCACCTCGACGACGCACTCAGCGTCCTGGCGCTCGAGATGACCGACCAGCTCGTGGCCGAGACCCGGTCGTTCTGGGAGACCCGTGGCATCCGCGTCGAGATCGACGTCGAACCGGAGCTCGATCCCGCCGCAGAGATCGAGATCGACCACGACCCGGCGACGTCGCCGATCGTGGATCCCATCGACGACGCGCGACGCCGCCGGTTGCTGCGCACCGCTGCTCGACGGGTGCGTCCCGTGCAGGTCGTCGGTGGCGGCGGGACATCGGATCCGGTCCGCATGTACCTGCGCGAGATCGGACTGGTGCCGCTCCTCAACGCCCAGGAGGAGGTGGCGCTCGCCCAGCGGATCGAGGCGGGCGCTCTGGCCGAGGAGCAGTTGGCGGACCTTGCCGCGTCGGGGGAGGAGATCGCCCAGGATGAGCGTCGCCGGCTGGACCGCTCACGTCGTGACGGTGAACGGGCCAAGGACGAGTTGACCCAGGCGAACCTCCGCCTCGTCGTGTCGATCGCGAAGCGCTACCTCGGTCGCGGCATGCAGATCCTGGACCTGATCCAGGAGGGGAACCTCGGCCTGATGCGGGCGGTCGAGAAGTTCGACTACACGAAGGGCTTCAAGTTCTCCACGTACGCGACGTGGTGGATCCGCCAGGCCATCACCCGTGCGATCGCCGACCAGGCCCGCACGATCCGCATCCCCGTGCACATGGTCGAGTCGATCAACAAGGTGCACCGCCAGCAGCGCCAGCTGATCCAGGAGCTCGAGCGTGAACCCACGCTCGAGGAGCTCGCACGCAAGTGCGAGCTGTCGGAGGACAAGGTCCGCGACATCCTGCGGATCTCGCAGGATCCGCTGTCGCTCGATTCGCCGGTGGGCGAGGAGGACGACAGCTACCTGGCGGACTTCATCGAGGATCCCACCGCGGTGATGCCCGCCGACGTCGCGACGGCCAACTCGCTGTCGGAGCAGATCATGGCTGCGCTCGACGACCTCAACGACCGCGAGAAGCAGGTCGTGCGCATGCGATTCGGTCTCGACGGGGATCAACCGCAGACGTTGGAGGAGGTCGGCCGTCAGTTCGGTGTCACCCGCGAGCGCATCCGCCAGATCGAGTCCAAGACGTTGGCGAAGCTGCGACACCCGCATCGTCGGCAGAAGCTCGAGGACTACCTCAAGGCCGACTGAGCGGGGATCGGGTGCCGTCGTTCCCGGTTGGGGAGGGGTTCCCGCTGCGGCTACGCTGCACCCTCGCGTCGGCGGCTCGGTCCGCTCGACGTGACCGCCTTCCGGGGTAGCTCAGCTGGCAGAGCAGCTGACTGTTAATCAGCGGGTCGTGGGTTCGAGCCCCACCCCCGGAGCGACAAGCGACCGG
>JAFDWA010000285.1 GCA_018268735.1 Actinomycetota bacterium
CGGACCCGACGAGGAGGTGATCGATCTCTGCCGATGGGTGAGCTGGCGATGGGCCGGCCGCCTGCCGACGGTGCTTCGGGTCGCATCGCCGGACCGGATGCTCCCACGACGCCCACCGCCGAGGGTGGTCCCGGCCACAGGTGGTGACGCTGACCCGGCAGCATCGGCGGTGATCGCCGAGGGTGCCGGCGTGACCGTGGTCGAGGTCGCTCCCGGTGAGGCCCCGGACGCCATCGCGGTCGCCGCTGCGAGGGCTGGTCAGGCGATCGTCGTGCACCCATCGGTCGTCGTGGCGGATCGTCTGGCCAGGACCCTGCGGCGCTCCGGCTCCGCCGTGGCTCGCTGGCCGGCGGACTTCGCTGCGGCTGCCGGCGGAGCGACCGTCGTCGGTGGCCGCGCCGCCGTGTTCGCTCCGGCCCCTCGCCTTGCCGCGATCGTCGTGTTCGAGGAGGACGACACGGGACTGCAGAACGAGTCCTCCCCGACGTGGAACGCACGCGAGGTCGCCATCGAGCGTGCCCGCCGTGCGGGTGTCGCCTGCATCCTGGTCTCGCCGTGTCCCTCGGTCGTGGCCCGCTCCAGCGCCGGGACGGTCCTCCGGCTCCGACGGCCTGCCCCGCGCAACGGCTGGTCCCCGCTCGTGGTCCTCGACCGGCGTGAGGAGGACGTCGCCCGCAGCGGGTTGTTCTCCTCGCAGCTCGTGGAGGTGCTCCGGCGGACAGCGGACTCGGGGACCGCGGCGCTGTGCATCCTGAACCGCACCGGACGGGCCCGCCTGCTGGCCTGCCGGAGCTGCGGTGCCGTCGCGGTGTGCGCGAGCTGCGATGCAGCGGTGCACATGAGCGATCGACTGGAGCTGATCTGCGACCGCTGTGCTCAGCACCGGCCTGCAGTGTGCCTCGACTGCGGATCCACGGCCCTGTCGATCCTGCGACCTGGCGTCACCAAGGCGCGTGAGGACCTCGAGGCGCTCGTGAGGGAGCCGGTCTCGCTCGTGACCGCGGCGACGCCACGGGATGCGCCTGGCGCCCGGATCGTGATCGGGACGAGCGCTGTGCTGCACCGGGTGCGCCACGCAGGTGTGGTCGCGTTCCTCGACGTCGACCAGGAGCTCCTCGCGCTCGGCTACCGCTCGGCCGAGGAGGCGTTGCGGCTGCTCGCACTCGCCTCGCGTGCCGTCTCGGGTTCGGACGGGGGCACCGTGGTGGTCCAGACCCGACGGCCGGACCACGTCGTGGTGCAGGCCGCCCTCCACGGTGAACCCGACAGGGTGGCCCGCGTCGAGCTCGCCCGTCGGGAGCTGCTCGGCTATCCGCCGGCGGCCACGGTCGCGGTCGTGGGCGGCGCCGCGGGTGCGGATCTCGTCGAACGGCTCGGCACACCGCTCGGCGTCGAGGTCCACGGGCCCGACGAGCATGGGAGCTGGCTGCTGCGCTCGCGTGACCGCGACGGCCTCCTGGACGCGCTCAGCGCCGTGGCACGTCCTCCTGGTCGCCTTCGGCTGTGGGTCGACCCGGTTCGCACACGCTGAGCAGCACCCGGTACGCCTGGCGTGAGCGGATCCGGGTCGTCGCCCATCCCTGCGCGGACATCCACGCCTGGAGCGAGTCCGATCCCAGGTGTCGCTGCACGACCCACCACGCTTCGCCCTCGGTGCCGAGTCGTCCCAACCAGGACCGACACAGCTCGTGCAGCGCGGCCTTGCCGATGCGGATCGGTGGGTTCGACGCAACGAGCCCGACCGCGAGGTCCGTGGGAACCTCCTCGGGGGCGACGACCCTGACCTGGTCGGCGACCCCTGCTGCGGCGGCGTTCGCTCGACACAGGTCGCGCGCTCGTTCGTTGACGTCGACGGCCCACACGACGCGATCCGGCGCCCGTCGTGCCAGCGTGATCGCGATCGGCCCGTAGCCGCACCCCACGTCGACGAGGTCGCCCGGCGGCCACTGCCCGGCCGGCGAGATCGTGTCCAGGAGCAGGCGGGTGCCGGGGTCGATCCGTGTGGCGGAGAACACACCGCTGTCGGTGCGCAGCTGCAGCGACACGTCGCCCAGCGCCAGCCGGACCGTCGACGGTCGCGTCGCGACGCCTGGTCGGGCGCTGAAGTACTGCTCTGCCGGCACCGGGACAACCGTATCGGCATGCAGGACCGCGGCCTTCGGGTGCAGCCGGCCGTGCTCGGAAGGGTCTGCACCGCTCGGATAGCTTGAAGGGATGTCCGCTCCCTACGCGATCCGGATCGTCGGCGATCCGGTGCTCGACCAGCGCGCCGCGGAGGTCGTCGACATCGACGGTCGGTTCGTCAAGCTGGTCGACGACATGTTCGACACGATGTACGACGCCCCAGGTGTCGGACTCGCCGCGCCGCAGGTCGGCGTGCAGAAGCGGTTCTTCGTCTACGACCTCGGTGAGGGCGACGGCGGACAGGTCCTCATCAACCCGGTGATCGAGGAGTCCGACGGCGAGTGGGAGTTCACCGAGGGCTGCCTGTCGGTCCCTGGCCTGCACTGGGACATCGTCCGTCCGGACCGGGTGCACGTGACCGGCGTGGACCTCGACGGCAACCCGGTGGAGCTCGAAGCGGACGGGTTCTTCGGTCGGGTCATCCAACACGAGCTCGACCACCTCGACGGCATCCTGCTCCTCGAGCACCTGACCGACGAGCAGCGTCGCGACGCGAAGCGCGCCGTGCGTGAGCTGCGGATGTCGGCTGCTGCGGACCCGCCTGCCCCGCCCGGAGCAGGACGGGGTCGCTCGCTGTTCCGTCTGCGCTGAGGCGGCGCCGTGCGACTCGTGTTCCTCGGGAGTCCCGATGCTGCGATCCCGACGCTGCGTGCGCTCGTCGCTGCCGGCCACGACGTCGCGCTGGTGCTGTCCGGCCCCGATCGTCGACGCGGACGTGGTGGGCGGAGGACACCGACCCCGCTCAAGGCCGCAGCGCTGGAGCTGGGTCTCCCCGTCAGCGCCGACCTCCACGACGTGGTGGGCGTCGGTGCCGAGCTCGGCGTGGTCGTCGCCTTCGGCCGGATCATCCCCGCACCGGTCCTCGCCGAGGTGCCGATGGTGAACCTCCACTTCTCGTTGCTGCCGCGGTGGCGCGGTGCTGCGCCGGTCGAGCGTGCGATCCTCGCCGGTGACGATCGCAGCGGCGTGTGCGTCATGGAGGTGGCTGGCGGACTCGACACCGGCGACGTCCTTGCCGTCGCCGAGGTGCCGATCGACGACGAGGTCACCGCCGCCGAGCTCACCCGTCGGCTCGCGGTGCTCGGTGCGGATCTCATGGTCGGGGCCCTCGCCGGTGGGTTGGACCAC
>JAFDWA010000286.1 GCA_018268735.1 Actinomycetota bacterium
GCCACCGATCAGCCCTGCCACCGATCAGCCCTGCCACCGATCAGCCCTGCCACCGGCCGGAGATGCCCTCTGCCTCCGACTCCCCATCAGGACGACGACCGCTGCCCGTGCCCCTGGTGGATCGGCCCCCTGCCGCGCTGCGCTGCGACGGGCATCGGACTCGGCTGCCTCGTCTGGCCGCCCGGGGAGCGGTGTGCAACCCTGTGCGGACCGTTGCGCCGGCACCGTCACGTGCTGCGGCCGCGCCGATCGAGGAGGACGACGTGAACGAACAGCAGCTCCACAAGATCAAGGACGATCCCGGGTTCATCGCCGCGCTCGACCAGAGCGGCGGCAGCACACCCAAGGCGCTCAAGCTGTATGGCATCGACGAGAGCAGCTACTCGGGAGACGACGAGATGTTCGACCTCATCCACGAGATGAGGACCCGGATCATCACGAACCCCGCCTTCGACGGCAGCCGGATCGTCGGCGCCATCCTCTTCGAGCAGACCATGGACCGCCAGATCGAGGGGATCGGATCAGCCGAGTACCTGTGGAACGAGAAGCAGGTGGTGCCGTTCCTGAAGGTGGACAAGGGCCTCGCGGACGAGGCCGACGGCAGCCAGGTGATGAAGCCGATCCCCGATCTCGACGACGTGTGCGCCAAGGCGGTCAGCCACGGTGTGTTCGGCACGAAGATGCGCTCGGTGATCAAGCTCGCCGACGACGACGGCGTCGCTGCCAACGTCGCCCAGCAGTTCGCGTTCGGCCGGCAGATCCTCGGCCACGGCCTGGTGCCCATCATCGAGCCCGAGGTCGACATCAACAGCCCCACCAAGGCTGACGCGGAGAAGCTGCTCAAGGCGAGGATCCTGGCCGAGCTCGACGACGTCGATGCCGCGATCATGCTGAAGCTCACCTTGCCCGAAGAGGACGGCTTCTACAGCGAGGTCGTCGGGCACCCGAAGGTGCTGCGCGTCGTCGCTCTCTCCGGCGGCTACTCGCGGGCGGAGGCCAACGCACGGCTGGCACGGAACCCCGGCGTCATCGCCAGCTTCTCACGTGCCTTCACCGAGGGGCTGTCCGCCCAGCAGTCCGACCAGGACTACACGGCCACGCTCGATGCCTCGATCCAGAGCATCTTCGAGGCGTCGAACACCTGACGGCCGAGCTCCTCAGCCGCCGACAGCCCGTTCCGCTGCGTCCAGGAAGCCCGGCTCCGCCCGGGCGACCTGGGCGAACAGCGTCCGCGCCTGGGGCAGATCCCCTGAACGCTCGTAGAGGTCCGCGAGCGAGTAGGCGCGACGCAGGTGGTGCTCCGAGGGCCGCTTCGGGAACCTGAAGCCCTTTCCGAGCAGAGCGATCGCCCCGGCGAGGTCGCCGCGGTCCGCCCGAGCACCCGCTGCGACGATCCGGCCCTCCGTGACGAGCGCGGCCGACGGTGACGCGCTGCGAAGCTCCTCCCAGAGGACATCCACCTTTCCGTACTGGCCGAGCGCACGTCGGCTGTCCATGAGCACGGGGTGCTGCTCGGTCGATCCACCGGCCAGCTCAACGAACGCCTCGAGCTCCCGCGCCGCGTCACGCCACCGTCCGAGGCGGTACAAGGTCAACCCATGCAGCTCCCGGGCCTCTGGAAGGTCGGGAACCTCCGACACGATCGCTGCGAGGATGCTCCTCGCCTCCGGGTAGCGCTCCGCGCTGTAGGCAGTCGCTGCGTCCGACAGCCGCCCTTCCAAGCGGGCTGCACGCTTCTGCCCGACGAGCTCGCCGAGCATCGGAGCGCGTACGGTGACCGGCGCCCCGACGCGTCGCCGCGAGCGGCGCCTCGTCGGCTCCGCTGACGCCGGGCCCTCGTCGATCCACACGTCGGCCGCACGCGGCGGCGAGGGCACATGGTTCGGATCCTTGACGTTGCGCTTCGGAGGAGGTGGAACCGGACGCGTGTCGGTCCGGCCACGTGCAGCAGGTCCTCCAGGGGAGCGCGACCCGCTCCGGCTCCCGCCCTGCAGGCGACCGCCGGAGGACCTCCGAGCACCACCACCAGCACCCCCAGCACCCCCAGTGGCATCGGAACCAACGCGCCCGGAGGAGCGACGACCCGCCCCCGCATCGGCGCTCCGACCCCGTTGACCGCCCGAGCCGGATGCGCTCGACCGTCCCGGAGCTCCTGTCGCCGAGCGACGACGAGCGGAGCCAGAACCCCCCGAGCGGGATGGAGGACCCGAACGCTTGGAACCAGACCCACCGGAGCTCGAGCGATCCGAGGGGCGGCCGCCGGATCTCGGCGTCGAGCGCCGCTGCGGACCTTCGGTAGACATGGCGGACAACCTCACTCGAGTTGGACGGGACGGCCACGCTACCCGAGGGCCGCGAGAACAGCGCCGAGCGCACCGGAACCAGAACGCACAGGAACCAGAACGCGGAGAGGGGGAGGTGCTGTCGCACCTCCCCCTCGAGAAATCCGGCGGCGTCCTACTCTCCCAGGGACGAACGTCCCAAGTACCATCGGCGCTGGAGGGCTTAACTTCCGTGTTCGGGATGGGAACGGGTGTGACCCCTCCGCTCTGGCCACCGAAATCTGTTGTCAACTGACGAGCAGGCCACCCGACTACCGGGCGGTCGTCCGCTCGAGGACTTCATAGCGAGCACGAACGTCTTGTAAGACGAACCCAAGCCCTCGGCCGATTAGTACCGGTCAGCTGAACACATTGCTGTGCGTACACTTCCGGCCTATCAACGTGGTGATCTGCCACGGGCCTTACCAGGTTGACCCTGTGGGTGAACTCATCTTGGAAGAGGCTTCCCGCTTAGATGCTTTCAGCGGTTATCCCGTCCGTAGGTCGCCAACCAGCCGTGCCCTTGGCAGGACAACTGGCACACGAGAGCTACGTCCATCCCGGTCCTCTCGTACTAGGGATAGCTTTCCTCAATTCACCTCCGGCTGCAGAGGATAGGGACCGAACTGTCTCACGACGTTCTAAACCCAGCTCGCGTACCGCTTTAATGGGCGAACAGCCCAACCCTTGGGACCTGCTTCAGCCCCAGGATGCGATGAGCCGACATCGAGGTGCCAAACCTTCCCGTCGATATGGGCTCTTGGGGAAGATTAGCCTGTTATCCCCGGGGTACCTTTTATCCGTTGAGCGACGGCGCTTCCACACGCAACCGCCGGATCACTATGCCCAGCTTTCGCTCCTGTTCCACGTGTCAGTGTCACAGTCAAGCTCCCTTTTGCCATTGCACTCGACGCCTGATTGCCAACCAGGCTGAGGGAACCTTTGGGCGCCTCCGTTACTCTTTAGGAGGCGACCGCCCCAGTCAAA
>JAFDWA010000287.1 GCA_018268735.1 Actinomycetota bacterium
TGCCGAACCCGTAGCCCGTTCCGAGCTGGATCTCCCGCATGCGCACCGAGCAGCGAGAGGCGAACGCCTGGCGGTCCTCGACGGTGTCGGGCTGGCCGGGGATGCGCCGCGGCTCCCACCTCGTCAACCAGTCGTTGCAGCGCCGCCGGACCTCACGCCAGGCGTCGAAGTCGTGCACCGCCAGCGGCCGCAGCAGGATGCGACGGCCCGTCAAGGTCACCGGCGCGATCGACGGATCGGGCAGGGGCTTGCGGCGCAGCACCGGGCGAGCATATCGAGCAGTCGATGCAGGACCGCCAGCGGAGTCCGGGAGGACCCGCGCAGATGGGCCGGGACGTCGACGGTCAGGTGCGGTCGAGCAGCGTCATCGCGAGTCCGTCGAGGATGTCGGACTCCGACACGAGGCACTCGTCGAACCCGAAGGTCCGGAACAGCTGCACCAGCACGCAGCAGCCCCCGACGATGACGTCGGCCCTCGCCGGCTCCAGGCCGGGGTTGTGGATCCGGTCGTCCAGCGCCTCGGTGGCGAGCGTGCGGAACACGTCCTCGACCGCCTCACGCGTCAGGGTGAAGTGGTGGATCCGATCCGGGTCGTAGGTCGCGAGTCCGATCTCGACCGCAGCGACGTTCGTGATCGTGCCGGCCAGCCCGATGAACCGGGACGGCCCGGCGACCTCCGGCAGCACCCGCTGGACGTCCTGCAGGTGCTGCTGCACGACCGACAGGCAGTTGGCGAGCTCCTCTGGCAGCGGCGGGTCGTGATGCAGGAAGCGCTCGGTCATCCGCACGCATCCCATGTCGACGGAGACGGAGGCATCGAGCCGGGTGCCGCCGTAGGCGAGCTCCGTCGAGCCGCCACCGATGTCGATCACGACGAACGGCCCGTCCGTCGGATCGAGGCCGGCGGTCGCTCCCCGGAAGGATGCCTCGGCCTCCTCCTCGCCGCTCAGCAGCTCGGGTCGCACGCCGAGCACGTGCTCGGCGCGGTCGAAGAAGTCGTCGCGGTTCGCAGCGTCGCGCGACGCCGAGGTCGCCGCGACGCGCACGCGTGCGACGCCGTGGCGGTCCATCTCGGCGCGGTAGCCGCCCAGCACCTCGAGGGTGCGCTCGACCGCGTCGGGATCCAGGCGGCCGGTCGCGTCGACGCCACGACCGAGGCGGGTGATCGTCATCAGGCGACGCAGCGTCCGGTCCCCGTCGGTGACGAGCAGACGCACGGAGTTCGTGCCGCAGTCGATCGCGGCGACGGGGTCAGCCATGGTCGAGGCGGCCCGTCCCGAGGTGATCGAGCGCCCACTCGCCGACCGGGTCGCCTGGCGATCCGAGCGCCAGCGCCGCGAGGTGGTGGGCGACGTGGGCGTGCAGGCACTTGACCCCGGTTCGGGTGCCGCCCACGCCGCCCGACGGGCGAGGCCCGGCGTGCGCCGGTGGCAGCGCAGCGTCGCGCTCGACCCGGTAGCGGTCGTGGGTGGCGGCGAGGAGGTCGGCGTCGACCTCCGCCTCGGAGCGGTCCACGCCGCCGGCGGCCTCCAGGCGGCCGATCGCACGGTTCAGCTCGGAGTCGACGAGCCAGAAGCGCGTCGGCATCGGACGCCCGTCGGCCAGGAGCGGCGCGTTGCGGATCACCATCGGGGCACCGTCGGGGCGGCGGACGACGACCTCGAACGCGGCGAGCGGCTCCCGTCCGAGCAGCTCCCGGACGACATCGATGTCCGAGGTCACCTGTGTGGGCACCTCAGCCACCCGACGCGGCACGCACCGCCGACTGGATCTGGTCGAACGGCCACGCCCGCGGCAGCACGATCCCGGCCGTCGACGGCGGGAGCACGGAGTACGACTCGTCGCCCACGTGCACGAGTCCGTAGTCGCGACGAGCGATGCGAGCCACCTCGTCCGGGCTCGACAGGTCCTGCTTGCGGGCGTCGAGCCGGTCGTTGTCCTGCTCGATCCTGCGGAGCTCCGAACGCGCGGCGTCGAGGTCGCCCTGCTGTCGCAGGTAGCTGCGCATCGGCAACGCGACGAATAGGACGGTGACGACGACGATGGTGAGGACCATCGCAGCGCGTCGGCTGTACACGCTGCGGCGGTGCGCGGCCTCGGCCGCCGCCTCGGCCTCGGTCCGGGAGGTCACGAGGACCGGGACCCCAGCGGCGCCAGCGCGGCGGCACCGCGGTAGACCGCCGACTCACCGAGCTGCTCCTCGATGCGCAGCAGCTGGTTGTACTTGGCGACTCGGTCGGACCGTGCGGGCGCGCCGGTCTTGATCTGCCCGCAGTTCGTTGCGACGGCCAGATCGGCGATCGTCACGTCCTCGGTCTCACCGGAGCGGTGCGACATGACCGAGGTGTAGCGGTTGCGCGTCGCGAGCTCGACCGCTTCGAGGGTCTCGGTGAGCGAGCCGATCTGGTTCACCTTGACAAGGATCGAGTTCGCCACGCCGAGGCCGATGCCGCGGGCCAGGCGCTCGGAGTTGGTGACGAACAGATCGTCGCCGACGAGCTGCACCCGGTCGCCGAGCTTCGAGGTCAACGCGGCCCAGCCGTCCCAGTCCTCCTCCGCCATGCCGTCCTCGATCGACACGATCGGGTAGCGGTCGCAGAGATCGGCGAGGTAGTCGGCGAACTCGGCGGAGGTGAGCGAGCGACCCTCGCCGGCCAGGTGGTAGCGGCCGTCGACGAAGAACTCCGTGGACGCTGCGTCGAGAGCGATCGCGATCTCGTCGCCCGGGGTCCGCCCGGCACGCTCGATGGCCTCGACGAGCAGCGCGACCGCCTCCTCGTTGCTGGCCAGGTTCGGAGCGAACCCGCCCTCGTCGCCGATCGCAGTGGACAGGCCCCGGTCGCCGACGACCTTCTTGAGCGTGTGGTAGCACTCGGCACCCCAGCGGAGCGCCTCGGAGAACGACGCCGCGCCGACCGGCATGAACATGTACTCCTGCAGGTCGACGTTGTTGTCGGCGTGCTCACCGCCGTTGATCACGTTGAGCATCGGCACCGGCAGCACGCACGCGTTCGGGCCGCCGACGTAGCGGTACAGCGGCAGGCCGAGCTCGGTCGCGGCGGCCTTCGCGACGGCGAGGGACACGCCGAGGACGGCGTTCGCCCCGAGGCGTGCCTTGTTGTCGGTGCCGTCGAGGTCGATCAGGATCCGGTCGAGGTCGCGCTGGTCCACGGCGTCGAAGCCGAGCAGCGCGTCAGCGATCTCGCCGTTGACGTGGTCGACCGCATCGGTGACGCCCTTGCCGCCGAACCGCTCGGCGTCGCCGTCACGCAGCTCGACGGCCTCGAAGGCACCGGTCGAGGCGC
>JAFDWA010000288.1 GCA_018268735.1 Actinomycetota bacterium
TCGGCTCTGCGGTCCGGACGACGCCAGTCCGGCTGGCCGTCCCGGACCGAGGCGCGGAGGTCACGGCCGATCGTGGCCCGCAGCAGCGTCTTCCACGGGACCTGCGGTGAGACCAGTGCCCGCGCCCAGAGGACCAGCTTCGGCGGCACGTCGTCGCCCCGCTGCGCTGTGCGCAGCACGTCGTGGGCGACGCTGCGTCGAACCGCGTCAGCGTCGATCGGGTCCAGACCCTCATCGGGGGATCGGGGCTCCTCGTCGATCTCCACCTCGAGCGGTGCCCCGCCCGCGCCGGACCCGCACCTGGCATCGGCGGCGTCGCCGGCGGCGATCTCCAGCACGGCGCGGTAGTACGCCTCCTCGAGCCCGCCCCGTCGGCATCCGATGTGACGCGGGAGCACCGGATCGGGGAGCGGGAGCCCGTCGGCGACGAGGTCGTCGTTGATCGCCGCGTCTGCTGCGATGTTCCAGGCACGCCGGTTCCTGCCGGTCGCACCTGCGCGGCGGGCCCGGTCGGGATGGTCCCGCACGACGTGGTGCGCCTCGTGGATGAGCACGGCAGCGGTGCCCGCGACGCCCCAGCTCCGAGCCACCTCCATGTCGACGTACACGCGCCAGTGGCGGTCGACGGCGAACGTGCCGAGGCCCGGAGTGTCGACCGGGACCAGGGCGAACACGGCCGCAGCGAGGTAGGGCTGGTCCCGTGCTGCTCTGAGCCGCGCTGCGGCGAGCAGGGCGGCGTCGTCGGCCTTCAGCGGGGCGATGCGGGTGGTGGCGACCATCGTGACGGCGGTGTGCGGCCTGCTCGCAGCGGTGCTCAGACGAGCTCGGCAGCACGGAAGACCGGAGCGAAGGCTGCAGCGCGGCGGGGTGCCGGCCAGTCGGCGTCTCGCAGGTCCACGAGCGCGGCGGCCGACACGGCTGCCACGTCCGCGCGCCCGCCGTCGCACGCGACGCCGAGCAGATCCCATGCCGCCTCCCATCGATCGCGCGTCGGTTCGGCCGCGACGGCTGTCACGGCCCCGGCGAGCGATGCGAGCAGGACGTCGACACGGGCGGTGACGGACAGGATCGACGGATCGGCGAGCAGCGCCTCCGGATCCGGGAGGTCCATCGAGTCCTCGAAGCGCAGCAGCTCGATCGAGGGTCCGTGGCCGACCATCCCCGCGACCAGGAGGCGCAGCACCTCGCGGTCGGCACCGGCGGCCTCGGCCGCTGCGGCGACCAGGTGGGCGCGGTCCCACGTCCTCGGCGAGGGCCATGCCCGTCCCTGTGAGACCACGTCGTCGGGGACCAGGCGCAGCACCGAAGGACGAGCGGTGACGAAGCCGACGACGACCGCCCGCCATCGGGCCTCGAACGCGGTCCTGGTCGCGGGGACGATCGGCACCGGCCTCGGCTCCCAACCTCGCAGCATCCCGCCGCTCCAGGAGGCGACGTCGGTCTCCCAGTCGAGGTGGCAGAACCGGTTGGCCAGCGGGGCCGACAGGTCGTCGCCGCCGGCGGAGAGCTCCGGCGGGTTGGCCGCAGCGACGAAGGACACCGTCGGCGGCAGGCGGAGGTCACCGACCTCGCGCTCGAGGACGACCCGCAACATGGCTGCCTGCACCGACGGCGACGCGGTGGTCAGCTCGTCGAGGAACACCACGGTGTCAGGAGCCTCGGTGCACCGGCAGGCCCACCGCGGCGGGGCGAACGTGACCGACGACCCGTCACGGATCGGCAGGCCGGCGAAGTCCGATGCCTCCCGGACGCTGCCGACGACGACCTCGCACGGTCGGCCGAGCTGCTCGGCGAGCTGCTCGACCAGGCGGGACTTGCCCTCGCCCGGCCCACCCCACAGCAGGACCGGCTGGCCGGTCTGCACTGCGATCGCCAGTGCATCACGCACCAGCGCTGACGACCCCCGTTGCACCTTCACCCTCGACCTCCTCAGCTGGAGGACCATACGAACACACGTTCGCCGACCGTGCAAGCGGTTTCGGTCCCACAGCCGTCGACGCGCGGCGGCGCGTCGGGCGTCAGCCCCCGGGGACCGACGGGTGGCGCCGCGACAGCATCGCGACGACGTCGGCGTCCTCGCTGCTCATCGACGGTCCATAGGCGACCACGTACACGCCCTGGCAACCGCAGTGGCAGGTCATCGCGAACACGGCTGCCTCGTCGTCGGGGTCGCTCGCTCCCTCGAAGCGGTTGACGCTGTCGATCTGCACCTCGGTCGGCGAGATGGTGTCACCGCACTCGCCGCAGCGCAGGGTGGCGCCGTCGATCGCCGTGAACTCCGCCTTCCATCCCTGGGCGGTGAGGTCATCGACGGTCTGGGACAGCGACAGCTCGGGCATGACTGCATGACAGTCCCGTGGAACCTGTTCGTCAAGGGGTCTGGCGCGGTGCACCCTCAGCACCGATCGCTGCCGGGGTCAAGGGGCCGATGTGCCGCCTTCCATCCGGGGTCGCACGCGTGCTCCACTGTTGCGGTGAACCTGCTGGATGCGATCGAAGCACCGGATGCCTACGGACACCGGCCGGTGTGGCGGGGTCGGGTCCACCTGCTCGCAGCGCTGCTCGCTGCACCCGCGGCACTGGTGCTGTTCCTGCACGCGCCGGGAGCACTCGCCCGCGTCGCTGTCACGGTGTACGCCGTGTCGCTCGTCGGGCTGTTCGCCGTGAGCGCCTCCTACCACCGGTTGGCGCACACGCCGACCGCGGTGAAGTGGTTCCGCCGAGCGGACCACTCGATGATCTTCGTGCTGATCGCCGGCACCTACACGCCGCTGTGCCTGCTCGCCCTTCCGCCGGCATGGGGCATCCCGCTGCTCGCAGCGGTGTGGGCCGCAGCGATCGGTGGGGTGATCTCCAAGATGACGCGGCTCGGCAACGGACCGGGCAACGCCGGGTCGTGGCTGTACATCGTCATCGGCTGGGCCGCGGTGGCAGCGGTGCCGGGTCTCGCGCACAGCCTCGACGTCACGCAGCTGGTGCTGCTCGGGATCGGCGGGTTGCTCTACACGGTGGGTGCGGTGGTGCTCGCGAGGCGGTGGCCGGACCCGTTCCCGAACGTGTTCGGCTACCACGAGGTGTGGCATTCGATGACCGTCGCTGCAGGTGCCTGCCACTTCGCGGTCGTCGCGCTCGTCCTGCACTGACGGTCCTGCCTGCTGGGGCAGCAATCGGACCGTCCGCACCGAGCGGGGTGGTCGCCTCAGATCCGCCGGGCGACGGTCAGCAGGAAGTCTCCTGCGTCGTCGGTCCAGGCAGCCGCGGTGTCGAACCCTGCGGCGAGGAGCTACTGTCGTAC
>JAFDWA010000289.1 GCA_018268735.1 Actinomycetota bacterium
CATCGGCCGCGCCGAGCATCCGTTCGAGCATGTCCTGGAAGGTGGCGAGGTCGCGGTTGAACGCGAGGAAGAACAGACCGAGCTCGTCGGTGGTGCCGTACGGGAACGAGCGGCGGTAGATCTCCCGCTCGGATCCGTCGTCATCGGTCACCACGACGCGTTCGACGTGTGAGCGTTCCGGCAGCGGGTCGAGCTCGATCGAATCCGCCTTGGTCCGGCCGATGACCGCCTCCTGCTCGTCGAGCGACAGGCGCTCGAAGCCGCGCAGGTCGTGGACCCACCGCTGCGCGAGGACGAAGGAGCCACCGCCCGACGGACCTTCGGGGATCGCCACGACCTCGATCCGCTCCGCTCCCTGCGGATTCTCTGTGCCGTCCTCGAAGCCGGTGAGGTCCTGGTTGGCGAAGTACCGGAACCCCGACGTCTCCGCTGTCAGCTCGGCCAGTCCGTCGAGATGGCCGCGGGCCTGCCATGCACCGGCAAGGCACCGATCCGCCGTGTCCGCGGTGAACCAGAGGAACAGGTCGTCCTGCGTTGCGGGGATCCCGTGGCCGTCGGTCCCGTCGATCCGCGTGAAGGGGCGCATGCCGGCCGGCATCTCGGCGGGGGCGAGCGTTCCGAGGAGGGACGCACCGAACGCGACGACGACGTGTGCGGGTCCCTCCTCGGTGCCGGCGAGGTCGCGGATCACCCCGATCGCCGACCGCAACGCGGCGACGTCGGCACCGAGCGACATCTGGTACTGCTGCACGCAGTAGCTGGTTCCCGACTCGTCGAGGATGCCGGTCTGGACGTGGGTGCCCGCCTCGGTGAGCGTGCTCGCGTCGTCGCTGTCGGTGGTGTCCGTCCTCATCCGGGCCACACTACGGCCGTGCCATCAACCGCCTGCACCGACGGGGGCCGCACCGACGAGGGCCGCACCGGAGCGGATACTCCGCTCGTGGTCGCTCCCATCCATGCCGGCCCCCTCACCATCGACCCGCCCGTGGTGCTCGCTCCGATGGCAGGCGTCACCGACGCGCCGTTCCGAGTCCTGTGCGCCGAGTTCGGCGGCGGGCTGTTCGTCAACCAGATGGTGACCGCCCGGGCGCTCGTGGAACGGCACGCCACGTCATGGGCCCTCACGCGCTTCCACCCGTCGGAGCCGGTGCGCTCCCTGCAGCTCTACGGCACGGACCCCACCTACCTGTCCGAGGCGGTGCGCGAGCTGGTCGGCGAGGGGTTGGTCGACCACCTCGACGTGAACTTCGGGTGTCCGGCAGCGAAGGTCACCCGCAACGGCGGCGGCGCGGCGCTCGCCTACAAGCGTCGGCTGCTGCGTCGGGTCGTCGCCGCCGTCGTGGACGCTGCGGAGGCCGAATCAGGGGGTCGGGTCCCGGTGACGGTGAAGTTCCGGATGGGCATCGACGACGACCACCTCACCTACCTCGACACCGCGCGCATCTCGATCGAGGAGGGTGCCGCGTGGGTGGCGCTGCACGCCCGCACCGCGTTGCAGCACTACGCGCCGTCAGCCCGATGGGAGGCGATCGCCGAGCTGGCGTCGATCGTGGAGGCCGTCCCGGTGCTCGGCAACGGCGACGTGTTCACCGCCAGCGACGCCCTCGACATGTTCGCCGGCACCGGTTGCGACGGCGTCGTGATCGGCCGGGGATGCCTTGGGCGGCCGTGGCTGTTCGGCCAGCTCGACGACGCGCTCACGGGACGACCGGTGCGTCCTGAGCCGACCCTCGGTGAGGTCATCGTCACGATCCGACGCCACGTCGAGCTGATCGTCGAGTGGGCGGACCTCACCGGCGACGGCGTGCATGCCGACGGCCCGCTGGCGGGACTGGTTCGCCTGGCTCCGTTCCGCAAGCACCTCGCCTGGTACCTCAAGGGCTACCCGGTGGGGGGAGAGCTGCGTCGGGCCGCTGGACAGGTCGGCACGCTCGACGAGCTCGATCGCCTGCTCGACGCGCTCGACCCACTTGCCGACGCCCGACCGGTGGCCGATCCATCGACGATCGCCCGCAGCCACCACCACGCGCTCAGGCGTGTGGCGCTGCCCGACGGCTGGCTCGACGACCCCGACGAAGACGTCCGGCTGTCCGCAGCAGCAGACGCGTTGGTGTCCGGTGGATGAGGACTCCCGCTCATGACGACCGCGGGTACCCCATTGGTCCTGGCCTCGGGATCGCCGCGCCGAGCGGAGCTGCTCGCGCGCATGGGATACGGGTTCACAGTCTGCGCTGCCGACGTCGACGAGTCCGTGCGCGTGGGTGAGCGCGCATGGGACTACGCGGCCAGGGTCGCCGGGGCCAAGGCCGACGCTGTCTGGAATCTGGGACTCGTGGTCGTCGCTGCGGACACGTGCGTCGTCATCGACGGGGAGATCCTGGGCAAGCCGGCTGACGGCGTCGAGGCTCTTCGGATGCTGGGGAGGCTCGTCGGTCGGGCCCACATCGTGCTCACCGCCGTCCACGTCGTCGCTCCCGACGGAGCGGTCCGGGCGTTCACATCGAGCGCGCTCGTGAGGTTGGCAACGGCCGACCCCGAGGTGCTCGCCGGCTACGTCGACGGCGGCGAACCGCTCGACAAGGCCGGGGCCTATGCGCTCCAGGGCCGGGGCGCAGCGCTCGTCGAGTCGATCGACGGGGATCCCACGACGGTCATCGGGCTGCCGCTGCGCGAGACGGTGGACGCACTCCGGGCGATCGGCCTTCCCCCACCCGTCTTCTAGCGCAGACGAATCTGGGGCGCGGAATCGACAGAACGTGTCGTTTTCGACACCTATGTTCCGGTTGGTAGGTGGGGGGTGATGCCGAGGCCGGGGCGCTCCGGCACGGTGACCCGCTCACCCCGATACCAGCCCGCGGCATCCGCCACGTCCTCTGCGAGCATCAACGGCCCGCCCATCTCGACGAGCTGCACGCCGTCCAAGGCCGCCGCGAGGTGCAGGCCCGCAGCCGATGCCAC
The DNA here is from genome assembly GCA_018268735.1 of Actinomycetota bacterium. Taxonomy (GTDB): domain Bacteria; phylum Actinomycetota; class Acidimicrobiia; order Acidimicrobiales; family Microtrichaceae; genus Dermatobacter. Next base: position 2,959 of record JAFDWA010000289.1, read on the forward strand.
CGAGCTCTCGATCATCGTCCCGACCTGGACGCCGATCCCAGCATCTGCGGCGACGGCATGCGCACGGATGGCCTCGCCCAGCCCACCGATCCGCATCACCTTCAGGTTCACCAGGTCCGCCGCGCCCAGGTCGACCAGTCGGCGCAGGTCCTCGATGCCCGCAACGGACTCATCGGCCATGATCGGGATGCCGGGGACCCGGCGACGCACCTCGGCGAGGCCCTCCAGGTCACGTCGGTCGACGGGCTGCTCGACGTACAGCGGACAGCTCGGCCGCATCTCCTCCAACGCTGCGGCCGCCACCTCCGG
>JAFDWA010000028.1 GCA_018268735.1 Actinomycetota bacterium
GACCGAACCCGGCGCACTCGTGAACCTCGGGTCGTGCAGGGTCTGGACCGAATCGACGACGCAGAGCTCGGGTCGGGTCGCCTCGATGTGGACCGCGACGTTGCCCATCACGGTCTCGGCCGCGAGCAGGAGGTCGTCGTGCAGCGCATCCACCCGCTCGGCGCGCAGGCGCACCTGGTCGACGGACTCCTCGCCCGTCACGTACAGGACCCTCGCTCCTGCTCGGGCGCGGGCAGCGAGGACCTGCAGCACCAACGTGGACTTGCCGACGCCCGGCTCGCCGCCCAGCACGGTCACGCTTCCAGGGACGAGCCCGCCGTCGAGCACCCGGTCGAGCTCTGCGGATCCGGTGGGGACGGGACGGCCGGCGCTCGACGAGAGCTGGGTGATGGGCGTCGGCGGGTTGGCTGCCGCGAGCGGTGCAGCGAGCGCCTCGTCGACCTCGAGCTCCTCCGACAGGGTGTTCCAGTCCCCGCAGGAGGCGCAGCGGCCCGACCACTTGGGTGCACCGGCACCGCAGCTCATGCACCTGAAGACGGTCCTCGTCCGCGCCATGGGCGCGACCGTAGGTCAGTGCTCTGACACCGGGTCACGACCCGATCTCGTCGAGGTGGCGACGAGCACCAGTGCAGCGACGACCATGACGACCCCGACGCCGACCAGCAGGAGCGTCGACGTGCGCCGATCCGACGCCGCTGCACGCAGGGTCTGCGACGACGCCTTCCCACCGGTGAGCGGCACCGACCAGCGGGCAGCACCACCGGTGATCCGGCCGTTCGACGAGTCGACGCCACCGGGCAGCACCACCCGCACGGTGAGCACGGCGGTCGACGGCGAGCCGGCACCCAGCGCGGCGAGCTCCTCGGGAGTCCGGCCGAGCGGCAGGCCGCCGAGCAGCTTCGACAGCTTCGGATCCGACAGGTCCGTGAGGTCCCCGCTCACGTGCACCGAGGTCCGGAACTGCATCGAGCTCCGAGCGAAGCGCTCCTCCGTCCGCAGCGACGTCCCGCGGAACATCCCGTCGGTGCCGCCGATCTCGTCCATCACCGCGGCGAGCTGGTCCGAGGACCGGAACGTCCGAACCGCGACGATCCGCAACCCCTCGCGCCGCGGCACCGGTCCGGTGAGCTTCCAACCGGCCGTCGTCAGGTCCCCGAGCGCCAACGCCTTCGGGTCGCCCAGCTGGCGGGCTGCTGCAGCGTCGAGGTCGACGGTCACCGTCACGGTCCCGGAGCCGCCGGGTCGGACCGCGACCGACACGTCGACGGCTGCCCGACACCCTCCGAGCAGCACCAGCGCCGCCACCACGATCGCGCTGAAGGGACCTCGCCGGGGGGTGGACACGGCTCCGGACGCTAGTGCCCGATCCGCCCGGGCGGCTCAGTCGTGCTGGCCGGGCAGCACGTCGTCCTCGGAGCGGTGCCAGGCCGGATGGTCGCCGGCGGTCTCCACGTTGAACCCGTACTCGAACACGAGCGAACCTCCGAAGGTGGCACCCAGCGCCACCAGCAGGGCGACGACGACCGACAGCACCATCAGCCACAGGGGCGTCGCCGAATGGTCGTGGTAGCCGGACAGGCGGGCAGCGACGTCGATCGCTGCGAGCACCGTCACCACGATCATGATCGCCGCATGGGTGTTGATGGTCCGCCGGGCCTGGGTCCCGGCCTCCGACGAGCTGCGGGCGTCGACGTAGCCGGTGAGGGCCGCGAGCAGCGCTCCCGCCAGGCCGACGACCATGATCCAACCGCCGATGCGCCACAGCTCCCCCGCCCATCCGTGCGACGCGCCCCCGACGTAGGACAGAACGTCCATCCCCGCGACGATCAGGTAGGCCCCGATGGGGATGTCGGTGAGCGGGGGATGGGACGGCTTGCCGGAGAAGCCGCGCAGCCCCTTGAACGTGCGGCCCTTGAGCGTGAGCGTCGGACGGACGGAGAACGTCTTCATGTCGCAGTCCTCTCCGCACCCGTTCCTCGGGTGCACAGCGGGCCTCCGTCGAGCAAGGGGGCCTCAGCACACACCTACCCGGATCCACGTCGCGATGCCACAGCCCCTGTCGCACACGATCGTGCGTCCTAGCGTGCGGGCGATGTCCAAGACGATCCGCACGACCGACCTCCGATCGCACCTCGACCGCTACGGACCGCTCGCGGAGGTGATCACCGTGTCAGCGGACCATCGACCGCACGTGGTCACGTCGCTCGTCGAGATCGAGGGCGACCACCTCACCATCGTCGTCGGCGACCGGACCGCGGCGAACCTCGCCGAGCGACCAGACCTCTGCCTCACCTGGGCGGCACCGCCGACGGAGGAGCACATCCTCATCGTCGACGGCACTGCGATCGACATGTCTGCAAGCAGCGCAGCTGGGGACAGCGCAGTTGGGGACAGCGCAGCTGGGGACAGCGCAGCTGGGGACAGCGCAGCTGGGGACAGCGCCGTCGTCCGGGTGGTCGTGGCGCCGACCTCGGGGATCCGGCACCGAAGGGCGGACGCGGCAGGCGACGGTCCGAGCTGCGTCCGACTGACCGACGAGACCGACTGACCGACGAGACCGGCTGACCGACCCGGCCGCCCAGAGCGCTCCGTCGTCGAGAGCGGCTCAGTCCCCCGTGGTCGCCAGCTCCTCGATCGGTGGCGGGGTGAACCCCTCCACCGCACGGAACACGGCGTGCTGCTGACCCTCGTTCTCGGGATCGGGCTCCACGTCGACCACGATCGTCTGACCGGCGTGGAACTCCTTCCACAGCAGGCGCTCCGACAGCGGGTCCTCGACGAGGCGCTGGATCGCCCGCCGCAGCGGACGCGCGCCGAGCGTCGGGTCGTATCCCCGCTCACCCAGGAACACCTTGGCCGCCGGCGTCACCTCGAGGCCCATGCCCTGCGCGGCCATCTGCGTGGTCACCCGCTCGATCATCAGGTCCACGATCTGGATGACCTCGTCCTGGCTGAGCTCGTGGAAGACGATGACGTCGTCGATGCGGTTCAGGAACTCGGGCCGGAAGTGCGCCTTGAGCGCCTCGTTGACCTTCTCCTTCATCCGCTCGTAGGTGACCGCCTCGTCGCGCTTGGAGAAGCCCACGTTCGCCTTGCGGAGATCAGCCGTACCGAGGTTCGACGTCATGATCAGCACGGTGTTGCGGAAGTCGACCGAACGACCCTGCGAGTCGGTCAGGCGACCCTCTTCGAGGATCTGCAGCAGCGTGTTGAAGACATCCGGGTGCGCCTTCTCGATCTCGTCGAACAGCACCACGGAGAACGGCTTGCGACGCACGGCCTCGGTGAGCTGGCCGCCCTCCTCGTAGCCGACGTAGCCGGGGGGCGAGCCCACCAGGCGGCTGACGGTGTGCTTCTCCATGTACTCCGACATGTCGAGGCTGATCATCGCCTGGTCGTCACCGAAGAGGAACTCGGCGAGGGTCTTCGCGAGCTCGGTCTTGCCGACGCCGGAGGGGCCCAGGAAGATGAACGAGCCCGACGGGCGCTTGGGGTCCTTGAGCCCGGCGCGGGTCCGGCGGATCGCCTGGCTGACGGCCTTGATGGCGTCCTCCTGGCCGATGACCCGCTTGTGCAGCTCGTCCTCCATGCGCAAGAGCTTCGCGGTCTCCTCCTCGGTGAGCTTGTAGACGGGGATGCCCGTCCACAGCGACAGCACCTCGGCGATCGCCTCCTCGTCGACCTCGTCGAACAGGTCGACGCCGGCGGCCTTCATCTCGAGGTCCTTCTCCTCCTTCGTCGCGAGGAGCTCCTTCTCCCGGTCTCGCAGCTGGCCTGCCGCCTCGAAGTCCTGGGACTCCACGGCCTCCTTCTTCTGGCGGACGACGTCGGACAGCTCGGACTCGATCTCGCGGTAGTCCGGCGGCGTCTGCATGCGACGGATGCGAAGGCGGGAGCCTGCCTCGTCGATGAGGTCGATCGCCTTGTCGGGCAGGAAGCGATCCGAGATGTAGCGGTCCGCCAGGTTCGCCGCAGCCACGAGCGCCTGGTCGGTGATCGTCACCCGGTGGTGCTCCTCGTAGCGCTCGCGGAGTCCCTTGAGGATCTCGATCGTGTGGGCCACCGACGGCTCGTCGACGATGACCTTCTGGAACCGACGCTCGAGTGCGGCGTCCTTCTCGAGGTGCTTGCGGTACTCGTCGAGCGTCGTCGCGCCGATGGTCTGCAGCTCCCCGCGGGCCAGCATCGGCTTGAGGATGCTCGCGGCGTCGATCGCGCCCTCGGCCGCACCGGCGCCGACGAGGGTGTGGATCTCGTCGATGAACAAGATGATGTCGCCGCGGGTCTTGATCTCCTTGAGGACCTTCTTGAGGCGCTCCTCGAAGTCGCCGCGGTAGCGCGAGCCCGCGACCAGCGCTCCGAGGTCGAGCGTGTAGAGCTGCTTGTCCTTGAGCGTCTCGGGCACCTGGTCCGCGGCGATCGCCTGGGCCAGGCCCTCGACGATGGCCGTCTTGCCGACGCCCGGCTCGCCGACGAGGACCGGGTTGTTCTTGGTGCGCCGGCTGAGCACCTGCATCATCCGCTCGGTCTCACGGTCGCGGCCGATCACCGGATCCAACTTCTTGTCGCGGGCGAGCTGGGTGAAGTTGCGACCGAACTGGTCCAGAACGAGCGAACCCGACGGCGTCTCCTGACCCGACCCACCGGCGGTCGCACCCGCCTTCTCTCCCCCGCCCTGGGGCTGGGTCGACGAACCGGGGTAGCCCGAGAGCAGCTGGATGACCTGCTGGCGCACCCGGGACAGGTCCGCGCCGAGCTTGACCAGCACCTGCGCAGCGACGCCCTCGCCCTCACGGATCAAGCCGAGGAGGATGTGCTCCGTGCCGATGTAGTTGTGCCCGAGCTGCAGGGCCTCGCGCAGCGACAGCTCGAGGACCTTCTTGGCGCGGGGCGTGAACGGGATGTGGCCCGACGGGGAGGACCCGCCCTGGCCGATGATCTCCTCGACCTGTTGGCGCACTGCCTCGAGGGAGATCCCGAGCGACTCGAGCGCCTTCGCTGCGACGCCCTCGCCCTCGTGGATCAAGCCGAGGAGGATGTGCTCGGTCCCGATGTAGTTGTGGTTGAGGAGGCGAGCCTCCTCCTGGGCCAGCACGACCACCCTGCGGGCCCGGTCGGTGAAACGTTCGAACACTGGGTGCCTCCCGGGATGACGTCGGGTCAGTGTACCGCCCGGTCCTGTCGGCTGGTCCCCGGGCGGCAGGCACCCGCATCGGATCCTCAGCCCCGCCGGGCTGCGGCACACGTGCCCAGCCCGTGTGACGCACGGCGGAGGGTCGGCCTCCGGTGGGGTGCCCCAGCCGGCACCGAGTAGCTTCTCGTGGATGGCCGACCAGAACCCGCTCCAGGTCATGCCGTCCATGGCCGGCGACCTCGCACGGGTCGAGCAGCAGCTGATCGAGTCCGTCCGCTCCGGCGACGACCTGCTCACCGAGATCGCCTCGCACCTCATCGGAGCCGGCGGCAAGCGGGTCCGTCCTGGCTTCTGCATCGCCGCCGCCGCCACCGCGCTCAGGACCGACTCACCGGCGACGATCGACGCCGTGACCGGCGGCGTCGCCGTCGAGCTCGTCCACCTCGGATCGCTCTACCACGACGACGTCATGGACGAGGCCGCCACCCGGCGCACCGTCGACAGCGTCAACGCCCGCTGGGGCAACCTCAAGGCCATCCTGGCCGGCGACTTCCTGCTCGCCCGCGCGTCGGAGCTCGCAGCCGGCCTCGGCGTCGAGGTCGCCGGCCTGCTCGCCGCGACGATCGGACGGCTCTGCGAGGGACAGCTCCTCGAGCTGCGCCATGCGTACGACCGTGCGCGGACCGAGGCGTCCTACCTCCGCTCGATCGAAGGCAAGACCGCGTCGCTGCTCGCGTCCTCCTGCCGGATCGGCGGCATCACCGCCGAGCTGCCACGCGCCCACATCGAGGCGTTGAGCGCGTTCGGCCACAGCTACGGGATGGCGTTCCAGCTCGTCGACGACGTCTTGGACCTCGTCGCATCCGAGGAGGAGCTCGGCAAGCCATCCGGCCACGACCTCGAAGAAGGCACCTACACGCTCCCGGTCATCCTCACCCTCGGGTCCGCGCACGGCGAGGAGCTCGGCGGGCTGCTCGGCGCTCCGATCGACACGCCCACCCGCGACCGCGCGCTCGACATCGTCCGAGACGGCGACGGGATCGCGGCGACGATCACACGCGCTCGCCGGTTCGCCGACGAGGGACGGGCAGCGCTCGCCGCGCTCCCCGACAGCCCCGGCGTGGTCGGGCTGTCCGCTGCAGCGGACTACCTCCTCGACAACGTCGAGGCTGCCGCCGCCTGACCCGGCGCCTCACATCAGGCGCTGCGACGCGGTGACCTCGTGCTGGGTGATCTCGGTCCCCGTGATCGGCAGGGACGCCATGGCGGTCAGGAACTCGGCCATGTGCGCCGAGGCCATGTGGGCACCCATCGCGTCGAGCGTCGCCCACTCCTCGTAGACCCGGAACACCCCGGGGCGAGCCGGATCCGCCCAGAACCCGTAGGTGATGTTGCCGTCCTCCGCCAACGTCGCCTCGGTCAACGGGCCGAACAGCTCGACCGCCGCGTCGTGGCCCTCGGGCTCCATGGTGACGATTCCACTCACGATGAACATGGGCGGACTGTAACGCTCACGCACCGACGCGGACCGCGCCGATCTCGTAGTGCGATCCTCCGGCCTCGAACGTGACCGCGAACGCGTCGAAGCCGATCTCCGCCTGCTCGTCCGGGAGGATGTCGACACGACCTGCGCCGCCGCGCTCGACGACGCAGATGGTGGTGAAGCGACCGAGGTTCTGCACGAACCACCCGCCCTCGTGGGCTGCGAAGCATCCGAGGACGCGGTGCAGGTGCTGGTTGTCCGCGTCGACCGCCAGATCCCCGGAGCGACCGAAGGTCAGGACCTGCTCCGGCTCGAGTCGCACCTGCGCGCCGTCGTGCTCCACCAGCAGCGCCGCCATCCGGTCAGACATCCGGTCGGTCTTGCTCGAACCCGGCCTCGGGCCGCAGCGTCGGGAACAGGACGACGTCGCGGATCGACGACGTGCCCGACAGCAGCTGCACGAGGCGGTCGACGCCGATGCCCAGGCCGACCGTCGGAGGCAGCCCGTACTCGAGCGCGCGGAGGTAGTCCGAGTCGACCACCATCGCCTCGGCGTCACCGGCAGCCTTCTGGGCCGCCTGCTCCTCGAAGCGCGCCCGCTGGTCGTCGGGATCGGTCAGCTCGGAGAAGCCGTTGCACAGCTCCCGGCCGACGACGATCGCCTCGAACCGCTCCACGAGATCGGGGTCCTCACGGTGGCGGCGTGACAGCGGTGAGACCTCGGCCGGGTAGTCGACGACGAAGGTCGGGTCCCACAACGTCGCCTCGGTGCTCTTCTCGTACAGCTCCAACAGCAGCTTGCCCGGGCCGTAGGAGTCGAGGATCGCCACACCGTGTCGGACGCACAGCTCGCGCAGCTGCTCGACCGGCGTGTGGACCGACACCGCCTCACCCACCTGCTCGGAGGTGAGCTCGGCGAGCGACGCACGCCGCCACGGTGGAGCGAGGTCCACGTCCCTGTCGTCGAAGCGGACCGTCGTCGAGCCCGTGAGCTCGGTCGCGAGGTGTGCGACGAGCTCCTCGGTGAGCGCCATGTGCGTGTGGTAGTCGCCGTAGGCCTCATAGGCCTCGAGCATCGTGAACTCGGGGTTGTGGCGGTTCGACATGCCCTCGTTGCGGAACACGCGGGCCACCTCGAACACCTTGTCGAAGCCGCCGACGACGAGGCGCTTCAGGTACAGCTCGGGGGCGATGCGCAGGTAGAGGTCGACGTCGAGCGCGTTGTGGTGGGTGACGAACGGCGCGGCGAGGGCCCCGCCCGGGACCGGGTGGAACACCGGGGTCTCCACCTCCAGGTAGCCGCGCTGCTCCATGAAGCGACGCGCCAGCGACAGCGCCCGTGAGCGCAGCTCGAAGGTGCGGCGAGCCTCCGCGGTGACCCACAGGTCCACGTAGCGCTGGCGGAAGCGGGTGTCGGGGTCGCTGATGCCGTGCCACTTGTCGGGGAAGGGACGGCGGGTCGGCGCCAGGAGCGTCCAGTCGTCGACCCGGACCGACAGCTCCCCGCGTCGGGTGGTCATCACCTCGCCCCGCACCCCGATCCAGTCACCGAGGTGCAGCTCGCAGAACGACGCGAAGTCGGGGGTGCTCGTCGACGGAGCGAACAGCTGGATGCGTCCGCTGCGGTCCGCGAGGGTGCCGAACGCGAGCTTGCCCTGCACCCGACGCAGCATCAGACGTCCGGCGACGGTCACCTGCTCACCGGTCTCGGTCCCGGGCTCCAGGTCCGGATGCGCTGCCGCGATCGACGCGGCGGTGGACGACGGCTCGTAGGTGTACGGCTGCTCCCACCCGTCGAGGGAGCGGTCCTCGTCGGTCACTGGTTCTTCTCCCAGATGAGGCGCAGGCCGTGCAGCGTCAGCCACGGGTCGTCCTGCTCGATCGACTCGGTCACCGGTGCGATCAGCCCGGCGAGACCGCCCGTGGCGACGATCGTGGACTCGCCGATCACCGCCTCGATCCGCTCGCACATGCCGTCGACGAGCGACGAGTAGCCGTAGACCGCACCCGACTGGATCGACTCCACGGTCGTGCGGCCGATCACGCTGCGCGGCTCGACGAGCTCGACTCGGCGCAGCGCCGCGGCACGCCCGAACAGGGCGTCCATGGAGATCTCGATCCCCGGCACGATCGCGCCGCCCAGGTACTCGCCCTTCTCGGAGATCACGTCGAAGGTCGTCGCGGTGCCGAAGTCGACGACGATCGTCGGACCGCCGTACCGGTCGAATGCGCCGACAGCGTTCGCGATCCGGTCGGCTCCGACCTCCCGTGGGTTCTCGTAGAGGACGGACATCCCCGTCTTCACGCCGGTGCCGAGCACGACGGGTTCGATGTCGAGGTAGCGCTCGCACATCCCGCGCAGCTCGAAGGTGATCGACGGGACACCCGAGGAGATCGCGACACCGGTCACGTCGGTCCGGATGTCGAGGTCACGGGTCTCGAGGAGCTGACGCAACAGGAGCAGCAGCTCGTCGCTGGTGCGCTCGGCGTTGGTCGAGAGGCGCCAGTGGTCGAGGAGCTGGTGGCTGTGGTCGCCGGTGTCGTACAGCCCGACGACGGTCTGGGTGTTGCCGGCATCGATGACGAGCAGCACTGGGCGGGTCCTGTCTGTGTGTCGGTTCGTCCACGGCCCTGACGATCGCTGACCGATCGTGGGACGACCGGTCAGCCGCGGTCCCAAGGCCGGCCACAGGATGCCAGACGCACTCCGGCAGTTCGGCACCCGCCGCCGACGCAGGTATCATACGGACGTATGACACATCGGGCACGGGAGGTCCCCGAGCCGCCGACGCCCCGTGCGCAACGTCGCGCTGCCAGCGGCGACGCCGCGACGAGGACCCGGCTGATCGAGGCGACGAGCAGGCTCATCTCCGGTGAGGGGCTCACCGCTGCCACCTCGCGACGCATCACCGAGGAAGCGGGCACGAACCTCGCATCGATCACCTACTGGTTCGGCTCCAAGCAGGCGCTCGTCGACGCTGCGCTGCGGTCCGAGGTTGCGGTGCTGGTCGACCCGGCGCTGGAGGTGCTCGAAGCCGACGGCGACCCCGGACCGCGGATGCTGGAGGCCATCGGCAGCCTGCTCGAGACGTTCGCCGAGCGGAGCGCGAGCACCACCGCCTACCTGACCGCACTCATCGAGGCCGCCCGCCCGCCCGCCGGCCCCGAGAGCAGCAGAGCCCCCGATCCCACCCGCGAGGTCGTGGCCCGGATCCGCCGGCGTCTGTCGTCGGTGAACTCAGAGCTCGTCGCCACCGGTGCGGTCCCCGACTGGGTCGATCCCGACGCGATGGCCTCGCTGATCGTCGCCGCGGCGAACGGGATCGCGCTGCAGTGCGCCCTCGAGCCCGGCGGTCCGTCGGCAGCAGACCAGGCCGGCCAGCTCGCCCTGCTGCTGCTCGCCGCTCGCGCCGACCCACCGTCGGAAGGAGCACGACCGTGACCGACGAGCACTCGGCTGTCACCTGCTCGACGGCCACGACCAGGCTGCGACCGGTGGGGCACGCCCGGTGGGTGGACGCTGTGGGGTTGCTCCTGATCCTCGCCGGGGTCGGGCTCGGGATCATCCGCTTCCTCGGTGAGGACCCCGTGGCACGCAACCCCGAGTCGGGCACGGCTGCGGTCGCGCTCGGGGTGCTCGTCGCAACCCCAGGCATCCTGTGCCTCATCGCGAACCGGACAGGCCGAACCCCGCTGCTCTTGCCGGCGGCGATCGTGCTGGCGCTGTTGAGCACGCTGTCACCGGCGACGCTGCCGCTCATCATCGGGGCGGTCGCGCTCGCGTGGCGATGGGTGCGCTCGCCTCCCGGCGCGTCACGGTGGCGGTCCGCTGCCGGCGCTGCGCTGGTGGTGGCCGGCGCCATCGGCGCCGCAGCGCTGCTCCTGTTCGGGACCACCACCCGGTCGTTCGTCGCCGGCAACCACGCCGACACGACGACCGGCTGGATCCCGTGGAGCACGTCGATCGCCGTGTTCACGGTCCTGGCCGTGACGATCGTCGCGGCGTGCGCTGCGGTGCCGCCCCGGTCGGTGCTGAGCCCCGGTCGGTGCTGAGCCGCGGTCGTCAGCGTTCTGTTCGTCGGTTCACATCGTTGAGGTTGTGACCCGACGAACAGAACGGGGTGGGTGGCGTTGTTCCGTCTGCGTTCCTCAGGCGAGGTCCAGGCCGATGTCGAGCGTCGGCGCCGACTTGGTGATCCGACCGACCGAGATCATGTCGACGCCGGTGCCGCTGTACTCCGAGATCGATCCGAGCGTGATCTCACCGGACACCTCGAGGAGGGTCCGCCGGCCATGACCGCCCTGGCGGACCTGTGCAGCCGCGACGCAGGCGCGGACCTCGTCGGGGGCCATGTTGTCGAGGAGGATCGCGTCGGCTCCGGCGTCGAGCGCCTCGACGCACTGCTCCAACGAGTCGCACTCGACGTGCACCGTCCGGCCCGGCCACAGGTCACGGGCCGAGGCGACCGCTGCGGTGATCCCGATGCCGCCGAGGTGGTTGTCCTTGACGAGCATCCAGTCCGACAGGTTCCCGCGGTGGTTGCGCCCACCACCGGCGCGGACCGCCGCCTTCGACAGGCTGCGCAGCCCGGGGATCGTCTTGCGGGTGTCCCACACCCGGGCCGACCCGCCGACCGCGGCCGCCTCGACGTATGCCG
>JAFDWA010000290.1 GCA_018268735.1 Actinomycetota bacterium
GTTCAGTTGCGCTGTAATCCCGCTGTCGCAGATCAGCGGTACGTCATGCACGGGATCAACTCCAGCGAGTTTCAACAGCGCGCTTCGAGCCTCGCTCATGGCCAGACTCGTACCCGCGTGAGTGTGAGCCAACTTCGGCAGGCAACCCTCCCGCTGCCGCCGTTGGAGGAGCAGAAGCGGATCGCGGCGATCCTCGACAAGGCCGACGAGCTCCTGGCCAAGCGCCGCGCCGCCGTCGCCCACCTCGACTCCCTCACCCAAGCGATCTTCCTCGACATGTTCGGCGACCCGGTAAGCAACAGTCGCGGGTGGCCGATGCGTCCATTCGGCGAGGTGTGCGAGACCCGGCTTGGGAAGATGCTCGACCAGAAGCGTCAGACTGGACTCGACCAGCGACCGTATGTGCGCAACGCGAATGTCCGGTGGTTCGAGCTGGACCTGCGAGATCTCGCACACATGGACTTCGACTCGAAGGATCGGGCCGAGTTCTTGCTGCAGCCAGGCGACCTCCTCATCTGCGAGGGTGGTGAACCCGGTCGAGCGGCGGTCTGGGCAGGAGAGATGGCTGAGTGCTACTTCCAGAAGGCCATCCACCGAGGGAGAACAGACCTGGAAGTCGCCCATCCTGAGTTCCTGATGTGGCTGCTCTGGTTCCTCTCACACAACGGAGGACTCGTTGATCACGTCAGCACTGCGACGATCGCTCACCTCACCGGTGAACGGCTGCGAGCCATGCGAGTACCCGTTCCGCCGGTCGCATTGCAGGAGACCTTTGTGGCGAGGTACCAAGCAGTCCGCCAGCTGAAGCAGAAGATGAGCGACGCAGCGAAAGGACACGACGAAACGGTTGCATCCCTCCAGGCCCGGGCGTTCCGGGGGGAGCTGTGAGCACGCCGTTCGACTTCCTGCGGGCCGAGTTCCCGCAGTTGCACGAGGAGGCGGTGCGGTCCGGGGAAGCGGCGCTTCGGGATCCTCGGGCGTCGTGCTTCTACGCACGTCGTGGTGTGGAGCTCGCGGTGCGCTGGGCGTTCGCACACGACCGTGACCTCGGCAAGGCCTACGACTCGACGCTCGGCGCGCACATCAACACGCCGGACTTCAAGCACCTCGTCGGCCAGCAGGTGTACCTGAAGGTCCGCGAGGTCGTGAAGCTCGGCAACCGTGCGGCGCACCACTCGGGGCCGATCTCGGTGCACGAGTCGGTGCCGGCGGTGTCGCACCTGTTCGAGTTCCTGTACTGGTTTGCGCGCACCTACTGCCAGGACAAGCCGCCGGCCGACCTCGTGTTCGACCCGTCGGTGCTCCCGCCGGCCCGTCGCGAACCGCCGGCGCCGTCGACCGCCACGCGGATCCGTGAGCTGGAGGAGGAGGTCGCTGCTGCGGACGTCGCGAAGGAGCGCGCGGCTGAGCTCGCAACAGCGAACGAGGAGCTCGCAGGGGAGCTCGCACTCCTTCGCAAGGAGGTGGCCGCTGCGAAGCGGGCGGCTGCGACGGTGCCCGACACGCACGACTACTCGGAGTCGACCACCCGCCTGTTCCTGATCGACCTGCTGCTCACCGAGTCCGGTTGGGAGCTGGCCGAGGCGCGTGACCGGGAGTTCGAGGTCACCGGGATGCCGAACGACAGCGGGGTCGGTTACGCCGACTACGTGCTGTGGGGCGTCGACGGCAAGCCGTTGGCGGTGATCGAGGCGAAGCGCACCTCCCGCAGCCCGGCCGAGGGCCAGCAGCAGGCCAAGTTGTACGCGGACTGCCTGGAGTCGATGTTCGGCCAGCGGCCGGTCATCTTCTACTCGAACGGCTACGAGACGTGGCTGTGGGACGACGCCGTCGGTGCCCCGCCCCGGCCGGTGCAGGGGTTCCCGACCCGTGACGAGGCGGAGCTGATGATCCAGCGGCGTACGTCGCGTCGTGACCTGACCGGGATGCACGTCGATGCCGACATCGCTGGTCGCTACTACCAGCAGCGGGCGATCACACGCATCGCCGAATCGTTCCAGGTCGACCGGACCCGCAAGGCGCTGCTGGTCATGGCGACCGGGTCGGGCAAGACGCGGACCGTGATCGCGTTGACCGACGTGCTGACGCGCGCGAACTGGGTGAAGCGGGTGCTGTTCCTCGCGGACCGCACGGCGTTGGTGAAGCAGGCAGCGAACGCGTTCACGGCGCACCTGCCGGACTCGGCGCCGGTGAACCTCGTGACCGACAAGGGCACCGACGGTCGGGTGTACGTGTCGACCTATCCGACGATGATGAACCTGATCGACGAGGTCGACGCCAACGGGCGGCGCCGGTTCGGACCGAGCCACTTCGACCTGGTCGTGATCGACGAGGCGCACCGGTCGGTGTTCCACAAGTACCGGGCGATCTTCGACTACTTCGACTCGCTGCTCGTCGGGCTCACCGCCACGCCCAGAGCCGAGATCGAGAAGAACACCTACGACCTGTTCGACCTGGAGACCGGCGTCCCGACCGACGAGTACGGCCTGGAGCAGGCCGTCGCCGACGGGTTCCTCGTCCCGTTCCGGGGCGTCTCGGTGCCGCTTCGGTTCCAGCGTGAAGGCATCCACTACGACGACCTCTCCGAGGAGGAGAAGGAGCAGTGGGACGAGCTCGAATGGGACGACGAGGGCGGCGACCCACCCGACATGGTGTCGGCTGCGGCGCTGAACCAGTGGCTGTTCAACACCGACACCGACGACAAGGTGCTCGCCCACCTGATGCTCAACGGCGCCAAGCTCGACGGCGGGGACCGGTTGGGCAAGACGCTCATCTTCGCCAAGAACCAGGCGCACAGCGAGTTCATCGCCGAGCGCTTCGACGTCAACTACCCCCAGCACGGCGGCGAGCTCGCCCGGGTCATCACCCACGGCACCGAGTACGCGCAGGACCTCATCGACAAGTTCTCGATGCCCGGGTCGTTCCCGCACATCGCGATCTCCGTCGACATGTTGGACACCGGCATCGACGTCCCCGAAGTCGTCAACCTGGTGTTCTTCAAGCCGGTGCGCTCCAAGACCAAGTTCTGGCAGATGATCGGCCGCGGCACCCGGCTGTGTCCGAACCTGATCGGCCCCGGCGTCGACAAGGACTGCTTCTACGTCTTCGACTACTGCGGGAACCTCGAGTACTTCAACCAGGACCCCGGCGACGACCCCGGGTCGCTGTCACCGACGTTGGCGGCACGGCTGTTCATCCGGCGGGTGGAGCTGACCGAGGCGCTCCGCGGCCGCACGGGCGGTCGTGATGGCGGCG
>JAFDWA010000291.1 GCA_018268735.1 Actinomycetota bacterium
CCTCGCGACGTTCGCGTGGTCCGACGTGGTGGGTTCGGTCATGCGTCGGGCACGGAGCCGGTCGGAGCTGGCGACCACGGTCCAGATCGCCGAGCTGGTCCGCGACATCGCCGACTCGGCGTGTGCTCGACGCACCCTCGTCGCCTCGCTGCTGCAGGCACGGCTGCACGACGGCCTGCCCGATTCGGGCGCCGAGGAGCCGGCCGATCCGATGGTCGTGCTCCTCGGTGAGCTGCTGGCGGCGCACGCCGGCACGGACGCGGGATCGCGGGCGGTCTCCGCCCGCACGGCCGTCGACGCGCTCCTGGTCGGGGCAGCGGCGTCCGACAGCTCTGCCGAGCAGCTCGCGGCGGTCCTCAGCGCCGGGCTGTTCCGTCCTGATCCTGAGCCCGACGGGGTAGGAGGCAGGTAGTCGAGGACCGACTGCGAGGCTGGACGTGGGTTCGTCGGACCCGCGGACACGGTTGTCAGTGGCCCCCCGTACGATCCGCCCCGGAGCAGGGAGCAGGAGGTCTCGATGGCTGGCGCGAGCGAGGGCAGTCCGATCGTCGGAGTTGCCGGCACGACCGACGGCACGACCGACGGCACGACCGACGGGGTGGCAGTCGGGGTCGACGGCGAGAGGGGGCGGCGAGGGCGCGGAGGTGCCGAGGGGACGCGGGACCGGCTGATCGCGGCGGCGCAGGAGCTGCTGGTCGGCGTCACGCTCGACGACCTGACCGACTTCGTGACCGTGCGTCGCCTCACGGAGCGCTCAGGGCTGTCGAGCGGTGCGGTGTACTCGTCGTTCGAACCGGACGCAGGTGTCGGCTCCCGTGCGCGGAGCGCGCCGCAGGCGGCCGCGCGTGCGGCGTTCGCCTCCCTCGACGTCGAGGCCGACGCTGCCGCCGCCGCCACGCGCTCGATCGTCGCCGAGCACCTGGCCGTGCACGGCGACGGCGATCCGGGCAGCTGGATCGCCGGCCTGGCATCGATGCTGGCCGCCACGGTCGCCGCGGCGGCCCGGGGCATGGACGCCGACTCGGGCTGGACCTACACCCACGAGTGGCTCGGGGCGGCTGTCAGCCTCCACGATCCCGAGATCGCCACGTACATGCGGACGCATCTCGACGCCTACGACCGGGTGTACGGAGCGTTGTTGAGCGACCTGCTCGCCGCCACCGGCAGGGAGCTCGTGGACGGCGTCGACCTCGAGGCCGTGGCTCGCATGTTCGTCGCGGCATCCGACGGGTGCGCGGTGCGCCTCCGGATCGATCCGGATCTGGACCCGGAGATCATCCCGTGGATGTTCCTGTCCATGTTCGACGCGATGACCCGGCGGATCGGCACGCGCGACGACCTGCCCGGGCACCGCTTGACGATGGCCGGGCAGGCTCCGATGGGCGACGAGCAGCGGGCTGCGGTCCGGGCGGCTGTGGTGCGGGTCAGCTCACGCGCGGGGTGGCCTGCGGTGACCCTCGCCAAGGTGGCGCAGCTCGCCGGTGTCTCCGACGGCCAGCTGGCCGGCGACTTCCCGTCGCGCCACGACCTCGCGGTGTTCGTGTGGGACGACACGGTGAGCGGGATCGAGCGCCGTCACGCTGCCCGGGTCGACCTCGAGCCGACCGCCCTGCTCTACGCGCTCCTCGACGACGTCTGCGATGCCGCGTGCGCCGGCCGGGCGCTGGCCTCGTCGATGCTGAGCTCACGCCTCAACGCCGCCTCCGACCTGGGCGACGAACGCCACGACCCGGGGTCCGAGCGGTTCGTCGAGCTGTTCGCCGCGACGATCGCCGCGGCGGTCGAGGCGGAGGGATCGCCGCCGTCGACGCAGGAGGCTCCGATCGCAGCCGGCGACGGCTTCCGTGTCATGGCCCGGGCCACGCTCGACCTGATCCTGCTCCGCGCGGCCCTGTCGAGCATGTCCGGACCCGAGCTCACGTCGCTCGTCGTCGACGGGATGGCAGGGTCCGGCGTGGTGGTGCGGGCGCCGGACTGATGGCATGTCGGGGCTCGGGGTCGGGTGAGTACACTGGCTGATCCCCCGTTTGCGGGTTCGACCCGCGGCAGGAGCATGCGTGGCGACCCATCCCGAGCTCGAAGCGGAACAGGCCTACGTCGATCACGCGTACGAGTGCCTCGAACAGACCAAGCGAGCCGTCGAGGCGATGCGTGGCTCCGTCGAGGGCGGTCCGGGTGGGACCTTCCAGCACCGCTACGAGCGTGACGTCGTCCACGAACGGGTCGAGGCCCGGCTCCAGCACCTCGAGGTCGGGGATCTGTCGCTCGTGTTCGGACGCATCGACATGTCGCCGGAGCACGCCCGCGACGGTTCCTCGACGAGCGGTGCGCCGTCGCTCGGACCACCCGGTGAGGTGGAGCGGTACTACATCGGTCGGGTCGCAGTGTCGGACGCGAACCGCGACCCGGTGGTGGTGGACTGGCGTGCACCTGTCGCCGAGGCGTTCTACCGGGCGACCGGACGTGATCCGATGCGCCTGGTCCGGCGCCGGCACTTCGCGAGTCGGGGCCGCACGTTGCTCGGGATCGACGACGAGCTCTTCGGGTCGGCGACCGACGCCCTCGACCGCGGGGAGGTCCAGGGCTACGGCGCTCTGATCGCGGCGCTCGAGGAGTCGCGCTCCGGGCGGCTGTCCGACATCGTCGCGACCATCCAGGTCGAGCAGGACGTGATCATCCGCTCCGAGCTGCCGGGCGTGCTCGTCGTCCAGGGCGGACCGGGAACCGGCAAGACCGTCGTGGCGCTGCACCGCGCCGCGTACCTGCTCTACAGCCACCGGTTCCCCCTCGAAGGCCAGGGTGTGCTGGTCGTCGGGCCGAACCGGGTGTTCCTCTCGTACATCGAGCAGGTGCTGCCCAGCCTCGGCGAGGCCGGCGTGCAGATCGCGACGCTCGGCGACCTCGTCCCCCACGTTCGCATCGCCGGACACGACGACGAGGAGACCGCTCGGGTCAAGGGCGACCTGCGGATGATCGACGTGGTCCGACACGCCGTGCGTGACCGCGAGCGGTCGCTGCGCGAGCCGTTGCGGATCCCATACGGGGTCCAGTGGCTCACGCTCGGCGTCGAGCGCTCCGCCGAGATCGTGCACGCGGCGCGCCGTCGGTTCCGCACCCACAACGCCGGGCGCAGGCTCGTGGAGCAGCTCGTGTACGAGGCGCTCGCGGAGAGCTCGCGTGCGGACGACTCGCCGGAGGTGGTGCGCGAGCGCCTGCACGGGGACCCCTTGGTTCGGGAAGCGCTG
>JAFDWA010000292.1 GCA_018268735.1 Actinomycetota bacterium
GGACCCCAAGGGCGTGCGCCACAGCGACCGGACACTCATCACCGGCGCCAACGGGCTGGCCGTCGCGCTCGACATGAGCCCCGACGACGTCGGGTCGATCGCCTTCCCGTTCAGCCACATCGCCGGACCGGACTACTTCGGCACCATGCTGCTCGCCGGGTTCCCAGCCGTCCTGTTCGAGGCGTTCAACCCGGTCTCCGCGATCCCGGTGCTCGCGACCAACGGCGTCACGATGGTCGGCGGCGGCACCGCCTTCTACCAGATGTACCTGACCGAGCAGCGCAAGGATCCCGCCACCCCGATCATCCCCTCGTTGCGCAAGATGTCCGGTGGAGGTGCCCCCATGCCGCCGGAGATCTTCGAGGAGATCAAGCGGGAGTTCGGCGTCAAGACCTGCCACGGCTACGGCATGACCGAGTGCCCGATGATCTGCGAGGGCTCACCGCACGACACCGACGAGCAGCTCGCCAACACCGTCGGCAAGCCGGTCGAGGGACTCGAGCTGCGGATCGTCGCCGAGGACGGGTCGGTCGCGGGCCCGGGCGTCGACGGCGAGGTCCGCCTCAAGGGCCCGATGGTGTTCAAGGGCTACACCGACCCCGAAGCCACCGCCGAGGCGTTCGACGACGACGGCTGGTTCCGCACGGGCGACCTGGGCCACGTCCGCCCCGACGGCCACGTGGTGCTGACCGGCCGACTCAAGGACGTGATCATCCGCAAGGGCGAGAACATCTCGGCCAAGGAGATCGAGGATGTGCTCTATGCACACCCGAAGGTCGGTGACGTCGCGGTGATCGGCCTGCCAGACCGCGAGCGCGGTGAACGGGTGTGCGCCGTCATCGAGCGGGTCCCGGACGCTGATCCCGACGACGACCTGACCTTCGACGAGATGGTCGCCACGCTCGCAGAGGCGCAGCTGATGAAGCAGAAGTTCCCCGAGCAGCTCGTCGTCGTCGACGCCCTGCCCCGCAACGAGACGCTCCGCAAGGTCCTCAAGTACAAGCTCCGCGAGGAGTACGCGGCGGTCCCCTGGCCCTGATCTGACCTCCACCACGGCCCCTCCACCCCGACCGGTCGGGGGAGCCGCACCGTGGGGCTCAGCGCGTGCCGGCCACCCAGCGGGCCGTCGCATCGGCGATCGCTGCAGCCATCTTCTGGCGCGACCCCGGCGACGTCATGTCAGCAAGGTCCCCGGCGTTGCGCATGTTGCCGAGCTCGATGATGACCGCCGGGGTGGCAGCACGGTTCAGGGTGCCGAGGTCGGAGCGCTGGATCAGGCCGTTGCGACCGGCGTAGGTCGACGTCGCGAACCCCGCAGCGACGAGAGCGTCACGCAACGCCGTCGCGAGCGCGGTCGACGACGCAGCGACCTGCGCCGAGACGGTCGGGCCCGGGGCCGGGTGGATGACGTGGAACCCGTGAGCGGACGCATCGGCACCATCTGCGTGGATCGACACGAGCGCGGCAGCGTGGTTCGTGGCTGCGACCTGTCCCCTGGCGTCGATGCACGGACCCCAGCCGTCGTTGTTGGTGCGTGTCATGACGACGCTGGCGCCGAGCGCGGTGAGGTCGGACTGCAGCGCCTGGGAGACGAGCCAGGTGAACTCGGGTTCGGTCAGGCCCTTCCCCGCTGTGCCGGTGGTGTTGCACGCCTTTCGGAATCCGCCCGCATCGACCATGCGGTTGATCTCGCTCGTGTGTCGGTAGTTCTGGCCGTTGTGGCCAGGGTCCACGACGACCACCGGATGGCCGGACAGCGAAGCGCTCCCGGGTGGTCGACCCGTCGCGACGCCCTGCGTCTGTGCTGCAGGCGCCGTCGTCGCGGTCGACGGCGTGGATGTCGGCACCGTCGTGTCCGTCGTGCTCGCGGCAGCATCGACAGTGCTGGCGGTGTCCGCCACGGTGCTCGTCGGTGCGGAGGGCGTCGATGCGGAGGGCGTCGGCCTCGACCGGACCCTGTGTGCCGTGCCCCCCTCGTTCGACCCGTCGGAGGCGCATCCCGATGGAGCGAGTGCCCAGACCAGCACGAGCGTCGCCGCCAGCAGCGACACGGAGCGCTTCTGTCGTCCCACAGGCGCGCAGGGTAACCGTGCAGAGGACCTCGGTCGAGCGACGACCGTCGGCCGTCGGCGTGGCTTCACGCTGTCAGAGGCTGCCCGTAGCCTTCCTGCCGTGTCGAACGACCAACCACCCGGTGTCCTGACCGTCGATCCCTCCCGCGCCGAGGGCTGGGCCGCCACGATGTCGGGTCACCGGGCAGGCGGCTCCCATGGCGCGCCAGCGGGCTCGCGCAGCGTCCGCTGGGCGCACTCGACGCAGCCCTCCACGATCGGCGCCGAGCCCGCGCCGGCACGACGACCGCAACGCGAGGACCGACAGGACCACCTGCTCGTCGACGGGGCAACCCGAGCGGAGGGTGCAGGCCACCGCGCCCGCACCGAGGAGCCGGACCGGTGGCGCACGTGCTTCGAGCGGGACCGGGACCGGATCCTGCACCACAGCGCCTTCCGTCGCCTCGCCGGCAAGACCCAGGTGTTCGTGTTCCCCGACGACCACCAGCGAACTCGACTCACCCACGCGCTCGAGGTCGCTCAGGTGGCGGTCGCGATCAGCCGGGCTGTCGGGCTCAACGTGGCGCTCACCGAAGCGATCGCACTCGGCCACGACTGCGGCCACGGACCGGGCGGCCACGCATCAGAGGATGCGTTCGCCCCCTACGTCGAGGGCGGCTACGACCACGCGGTCTGGGGTGCAGATGTCGTGCTCGCGCCGTTGAACCTCTGCACCGAGACGCTCGACGGGATCCGCAACCACTCCTGGTCGCGCCCCGCCCCTTCCACACCGGAGGGCGAAGTCGTGTCGTGGGCGGACCGGATCGCCTACGTGTGCCACGACTTCGAGGACGCCGTCCACGTCGGGATCACCTCGATCGACCGCTTGCCGCCGGTCGTCGTCGACCGCTGCGGAGCACGGCACAGCTCGCAGCTCGGCGCGTTCATCGAAGGCGTGATCGACGGCGTCGCATCGACCGGCACCGTGTGCATGACGGAACCGGTCGCCGAGGCGCTCAGCGAGTTCCGTCAGTTCAACTACGACCACATCTACATGCGTCCGGCCTCGGTCGAGCAGTCCCGATCGGTGATCCGGGTCCTTCGGGCGCTCGTGGAGCACCACGCGGAGCGACCGGGTCCGCTCACGGATCTCGACGGCGACGCGGCCGAGGTCGAAGCAGGCAGCGAGGTGG
>JAFDWA010000293.1 GCA_018268735.1 Actinomycetota bacterium
GTGCGGGTCTTGCAGCGGATGAGGTGGTGGTGCACCGCGGCGGTGGCGAGCAGCATCGGGATCGGGGCGAGGTCCTCGTTGGACAGCCAGTCCGACAGCACGATGATGTTCGTGCCGTCGTCGATCGCGTCGGACACCTCGGAGCGGATCCGGTCGAGGGCGCGCTTGAGCCCGGCGCCACCGGAGAACGCTGGGAAGAGGCAGCGGATCGTCCGGGTCCGGAACCGCGGGTCGACCTCCTCGATGTGGCGGATGCGGTCGAGGTCCTCGTTGTCGAGGATCGGGTTCGGCAGCTCGAGGAGGTGGCAGGACTCCGCACCCGACCGCAGCAGGTTGCCCTCGGGGCCGATCACCTTGCTGAGCGAGGTGACGAGCTCCTCCCGGATGGCGTCGAGCGGCGGGTTCGTGACCTGCGCGAAGAGCTGCGTGAAGTAGTCGTACACGAGCCGGGGTCGCTCCGAGAGCACCGCGAGCGGCGTGTCGGTGCCCATCGACCCGATCGCCTCCACGCCGTTGCGGATCATGGGCTCGATGATGATGCGCAGGTCCTCGGAGGTGTAGCCGAAGGTCTTCTGCTCGCGCAGGACCTCGCGTGCCGACTCCCGGATGTGGGCGACGTCGGGCAGGTCGTCGAGGCGTAGCAGCTTCTGCGCCAGCCACTCCCCGTAGGGGTGCTCGGCGGCGAGGGTCGCCTTGATCTCCTCGTCGTCGATGATGCGCCCCTGGGAGGTGTCGATGAGGAACATCCGTCCGGGACGCAGCCGCCCCTTCGCGACCACGTGCTCCGGCTCGATCCCCAGGGTGCCGACCTCCGAGGCCATGACGACGAGGCCGTCGTCGCACACCCAGTAGCGCGAGGGTCGCAACCCGTTGCGGTCCAGCACCGCTCCCACGACGGTGCCATCGGTGAAGGTCACCGACGCGGGACCGTCCCACGGCTCCATGAGGCAGGCGTGGAAGCGGTAGAAGTCCCGGACGGCCGGGTCCATCTCGGTGTGCCGCTCCCACGCCTCGGGGATCATCATCAACATGGCGTGCGGCAACGAGTACCCGCCGAGGTGCAGCAGTTCGAGCACCTCGTCGAGGCGTGCGGTGTCGGAGGATCCCGGCGTGCAGATCGGAAAGATCCGCTCCAGCCCCTCGGTCCCGGCGCCGGTCGGGAAGGCATCCGACGCGAGCAGCGCCTCGCGTGCACGCATCCAGTTCTGGTTGCCCTGGACGGTGTTGATCTCGCCGTTGTGCGCGACGTAGCGGTACGGATGGGCGAGCGGCCACGAGGGGAAGGTGTTGGTCGAGAACCGCGAGTGCACGAGGGCGAGCGCCGAGTCGAATCGCTCGTCACGGAGGTCCGGGAAGAACCCACCGAGCTGCGGCGTGGTCAGCATCCCCTTGTACACGAGCGTCCGACACGACAGCGACGGGAAGTACACGGAGCTGTCGCCGTGCTCGTCGGACAGCTCGTGCTCGACGCGCTTGCGCACCACGTAGGCGAGGCGGTCGAGCTCGATGCCGGAGCGGTCCCCCTCGCCGTCGGCGAGGAACAGCTGGCGGAACGCCGGCATCGCAGCCCTGGCCGTCGCCCCGATCCCGGTCGCGTCGACCGGGACGTCGCGCCAGCCGAGCACCTCGACGCCTTCCTCTGCGCAGATCTTCTCGACGCCGGCAGCGGCCGCGTCCGCCTCTGAGGGGTCCGACGGGAAGAAGCCGATGCCGACGGCGTAGCTGCCCGGCGCGGGGAGCCCGAACGCAACGACCCCACGCAGGAAGGCGTCGGGGACCTGGACGAGGATGCCCGCACCGTCACCGGTGTCCGGTTCGGCCCCGGTCGCTCCGCGGTGGTCGAGGTTGCACAGCGACGTCAGGCCCTTGTCGACCAGGTCGTGGCTGCGACGCCCGTGCAGGTCGACGACGAACGAGACGCCGCAGGCGTCGTGCTCCTGGTCGGGGCGGTAGAGGCCGACCGGTCCGGGGCGGTTCCCGGGCGTGCGGTTGGTCATGGTGCTCCTGTTGCGGTGCGCCCGGATGCACCGGGCGACGGTCTGGGTCCGGGCGGCGACCGGGTCGGTCGGCCCGAGCAGTCGACGCTGACTGCAACAGCTGCGGGGGTCCGCGAGCGTCGGTGGGCCGACGCCATCGGCGGCCCGAAGGTGCCCGATGGGGTGCTCCGGCCGGGCCGGACCCCTCGGGGCCCGGCAAGACTAGCCGCCGCCGGACGAACCGCCCAGCACGTTCCGGTCGTTGCGGCTCCGGTGGGCGACACCGGTGCCGTAGCCTCCCTCCACGTGCGTCCCGTCAACCGGAGCAACCTCATCGCCCTCGGGCTGCTGGTCGTCTCGCTCACGCTCGCCGGCTGCGGCGGCGACCGCTCCGGCGCCGCAGATGCGCATCGTCGCAGCCCCCGCAACGCACCCGGCGGTGCTGCTGCCGGCGGTGCCGGCGCGTCGACCACGTCGACGCGCCCCCCGACCGGCAGCGGCCAGGCGGTGACGATCGCGTTCGCCGGCGACGTCAACTTCCAGAACCGCCTCGACGCCGTTCGGAGCGCTCCGGCCACCGTGCTGGCGGCGATCGCACCGACGCTGTCGGCCGCCGACCTGACGATGGTCAACCTCGAGGCAGCGCTCGGCACAGGCGGGACCCCCCAGCCCAAGGAGTTCACGTTCCAGGTCCCAGCGCAGGGCATCGACGCGCTCAAGGCCGCCGGGGTCGACGTGGTGACGATGGCGAACAACCACGGCATGGACTTCGGGCCGGTCGGCTTCCAGGACTCGTTGCGGATCAAGCACACCTCGGGGTTCCCGATCCTCGGGATCGGCGTCGACGACGCCGAGGCCGCGTCGCCGTGGATCACCGAGGTGAAGGGCCAGCGCATCGGCTTCATCGCCGCCAACGACGTCTTCAACGACAACCTGCGCGCAGCGTGGACCGCCGGTCCCGGTCACCCCGGGATCGCGAGCATCGAGGAGGACCACCAAGCGTGGTTCGCCGACCGCGTCAGGGCGCTGCGACCCCAGGTGGACACCCTCGTCGTCTTCCTGCACTTCGGCACGGAGCGCCAGCTCTGCCCGAACCAGCGCCAGAAGGACGTGGTCCGGCTGCTGGCCGATGCCGGCGCCGACATCGTGGTCGGCTCGCATCCGCACCGCCTCCAGGGGTTCGGCATCCAGGGCCAGCAGCTCGTGGCGTACTCGCTGGGGAACTTCGCCTTCAAGGCCAACTC
>JAFDWA010000294.1 GCA_018268735.1 Actinomycetota bacterium
TGACGGCGATCGCTGGGACCCGGAAGCCGAGGTTCTTCAGGTTCGGCACGGGACCGGGGACGACGGTGTCGTCCTCGACCGCCGGCGGGACGACGTGGTCGTAGAAGCCGCCGTGCTCGTCGAAGTTGATCACCATGACGGTGCGGTCCCACTGCGGGCTGTGGCGGATCGCGTCATGGACCTCGGCGAGGAACGCGTCGCCTGCCTTGACGCTGCCGTAGGGGTGGAAGTCGTTCGACGTGCCGTTGAGCTCGGCCTCCCCCGTGTAGTCGGGGTCGACGAAGGCCACGTTGGGCAGGGTGCCGGCCTTGGCGTGGGTGAGGAACTCCTCATACGGCTTGGTCAGCGAGTCGTAGCGTCCACTCGCGAACAGCCCGGTCATCGGCTCGCCGGGCGAGTAGTAGGCCGAGCTGAGCCCGGCGGCCGAGAGACGGTCGAAGATCGCCGTCTCGAGGTGGCTCGGGCGCGGCTGGCCCGGAGCGGGGTAGACGCCGGTCTCCATGACGTCGGTGGTGCCGCAGAGCTGGTAGAAGCGGTTGGGCCAGGTCGGTCCCAACATCGAGCAGAAGTAGTTGTCGAAGGTCGTGTAGCTGCGTGCCAACGTCGCCAGGATCGGCAGGTCCTCACCGGTGTAGTAGCCGAGCGGGAACAGGTCGCCCACCGGTTGGAGGGTCAGGAAGCCGTCGATCCTGCCGTCGTTGAACTGCGACGCGACCGCCTGTGAGAAGTGGAAGGGGTCCTGCATCTCGCAACCGGTCCAATCCGGAGCGAGCCGCCAGGTCTCGTGCACCGCTCCGGTCCTGTCCGCGTAGGTGAGCCCGGCCTGCCTTCCGTTCGCTCCTGGGAGCCAACCGAGCAGGCAGTCGAACGAGCGGTTCTCCATCATCACGACGACGACGGTGTCGAAAGGAGCTGACGACGGCTTCGCCATCACCTCCGCATGGGTGAGGGCCTTGCGCGACGTCGGCGCAGGTGAACTGGTGGTCGAGTCATCGGTGCACGCGGACAGGCCGGCACCTATGAGGCCGGTTGCGGCGGTCCCGGCGAGGAACCCCCGCCTGCTGAGGTGGTCCATGTCGCTCCTTCGAAGGCCACCGAGTCTGGCAGCGCGGTCCGTTCGGCGCCCGCGAGACACCTCGTGTCGGAGTCAGCTCAGGTTGAGTCCGGTGACGTCACAGTCGAGACAGGGCCGTCTCTGCGAGGTGCCTGAGCACTGCCAGGTCGGTCGGCTGGCTGACATCGATACGGAGCGAGGTGTTGCCCTTCAAGACGATGATCGTTCCGGCTGGACCCCCGGCTGGGCTTGCGAACGCGCGGTCACCGAGCCCCGACACCTCCTGCGTCGCGCCGGCACCGGCAGCCGAGGCCTGGAACGAATTCGGGAAGTCTCCGGTCAAGATGATGTCCACGAGCTCAGGCTGGGTCGAAGTCGAGAAGTAGCACTGGTTCCCGCCGCCACCGTTCGGCGGGACGAGCGAGGTTCCCAACGCTGTGTTCAACTCCGCTGCCGTCAGCAGGTCACACGCGTTCGGCTCAGTGGTCGGTGCGGAACCCGAACCAGTTGTCGAACCCGAACCCGCTGAGGCCCCGGAGTTCCTCGACGACTCGGTCGTCGTGGTCTTGTGGCCGGTGGATCCCGTCTCGGCGGAACCACCCGAGCCGCCGCAAGACGAGAGCAGCATGACCAGGCTCAGGCACACGGCTCCGACAGCCAGACGGAATGCTGTCGATCTGTTGGACATGTTCGCACTCCTTCGTCGTCGCTGGAGAGCTGGGGCGACAATCGACAGGTTCTGACGATTCGCCGCCACAGAACGAGAAGCTGCGCGTTGCGACGTCACATCCGACCGGAGGCCGTTGTCGCGAGGTTCTTGAGGACCACCTGATCGGCCGGCTGGCCGACGTCGATCCGAAGCTCGGTGTCGCCCTTGAACACGACGATCGTTCCGGCCGGTGCCCCGTCGGGGGTCGCCCAGGCACGCTCGCCCAGCCCCTCGACGGTCGCAGTCGCCCCGGCCCGGGCCGCATCCTGCTCCCAGAACTGCGAGGCCTCGTTGCTTCGAACCGAGATCGTCACGAAGTTGTAGTTGGACGGGCTCGCGTAATCGCACTCCTGTGCCGTGTTCGTCCTCGGTGGAGTCGTCGGTGCGGTGCCCAATGCTGCGGAGATCTCTGAGGGCGTCAGCAGGTCGCACACCTGTGAGGGTGTGCTCACCTCGGAACCTGAGCCCGTTGCTGCGCCTGAACCAGCTGAGGATCCGGGGTTCGTCGTCGACGTAGGGGTGGTGCTGGTCTTCTTGCCGGCGGATGCGGATCCGCCGGAGCCATTTGAGTCGCCGCATGCGGTGAGCAGCACCACCAGGCTGAGACACGCAACTCCGAGACCGAACCGGATGGGCGTTCGTCGAATCGCCATGTGGATTCTCCTTCGTCGATGGGGACACGACTGTCGTGCCTACAGCTCACCGATCGTCGGGATCTGACGTAGTGCCCCTACCCGCAACGAGCGTGGCCATGCGCGGCGGAACCCCTGCGTCTGCAGGGGTTCCGGTGGCGGAGACGGTGGGATTCGAACCCACGGTGGCCTTGCGACCACAACGGTTTTCGAGACCGTCCCATTCGTCCGCTCTGGCACGTCTCCGGCGGCGACGATAGCGGCGCCGACAGCGGTCGGGCACAACGGGATCCGCGCAGATCAAGCGCCGCGTTGCCAGACGACGTGGTCGTCCCGAAGCGGTCGCACGCCGGTGGCGTCCTCCACGACGGAGAAGCCGGACCGGCGGGCGACGGCGACGGAGCCGACGTTCACTGGGTCGATCACGAGCCGGAGCGTCGGAAGTCCGACATCGTTGAGCAGCCACGACGACAGCACGTCGAGCGCCTCAGCGGTGAGCCCTCTGCGACGCGCCCACGGCGCTGTCCAGTAGCCGATCTCCGCGACGGTCAGGTCCGCGGCGACGTCGACCACGCTCATCGAGCCGACGAGGGCCGGTGACCCGGTCGCCGGTCCGGGTGAGCGAGCCACGAACGTCGGGGCCGCTTCGACCGCGAAGCACATGGCAGTTCTGGCGGCCCATGACGTGGGGCCGGCCTCGATGAACGACGCTGCGTCTGCCGTCGTGTAGGGGGACGGCACGGTTGTCCAGCGCGCGACCTCAGGATCGTTGCACGCCCGGACCATCGCGTGTGCGTCAACGGTCTCCCACGGGCGCAGC
>JAFDWA010000295.1 GCA_018268735.1 Actinomycetota bacterium
ACAGCGAATCCGGCGACGACGACGACGGCGATGACGCGTCGCCATCCGTCGTTGCGGATCGCGGTCAGGCCCATCCCGATGACCAGCACGACGAGCGGGACGACCACTGCCAGGTAGCGGGCGCTGAACGCCGCCCGCGCCACGAAGCTGACCGACCACGCGATCCCGAGCGTGACGACGACGACGAGCCCCTCGCGTCGGGCAGTCGGCCGGACGCGCCACCCGAGCTCGATGCGACCCGCGGCGTTCGTCGTGCCGAGGATGCCGACGACGATGAGCCCCGCCACCAGGTAGGCGCCGAGCTGCGGTTCTGCGACCGCGCCGCCGAACACCTGGATCATCCCGAGGACGCCGAACGCCGCGGGCCGCACCACGTCGCCCCACGGCGTGCCGGTGTGCGCGCTCTGGTAGAGCATCGCCGGCAGCCAGGGCAGGAACGTCAGGGCACCTACGACGATCGCCGCCGCCAGACCGAGCTCTGCGTTGCGGCGAGCGCGCTCTGCCCGGCGGTGCTCGAGGAACGCCTGCGCCAGGAGCACGAGGCCGACGGCGCCGAGCAGCCAGATCGACCAGTAGTGGCTCCACAGCAGCAGCGAAGCAGTCACCGCCACGCCGATCGCGGTCGACAGCCGTGGGCGCTCGCGGTGGTGGTCGATGCAGAGGTAGCCGACCAGCACGAGCAGCATCACGAGCGAGTACATGCGCGTCTCGGAGGAGTACCTGATCGCGAACGGCAGCGCCGCCAGGATCACGAGCGCCGCCGCAGCGGTGCGTCGCGCCCGCACCGGGTCGACGCGGCCGTCGGCATCGGGTCGCCCGCCGACGCGTAGGCCGGCCCACCACGCGAGCGGGAGCGCCGCGACGCCGAACAGGCCCGACAGCGCCCGCAGCGCCCACGGCGTCCAGCCGACTGCTGATCCCCACAGGTGGAGGATCACGTAGTACAGCGGTGGGTGGCCGTCGTGGCGCAGCGCCGTGCCCATGGAGCCGATCGGGAGCTGTGCGATGTTCGCCGACAGCGCCTCGTCGAGCCACAGCGACCCCCGCGGCAGGAACCGTGCGACGATCCCGATGACGACCACGACCGCGATCCCGGCACGCACGTACCAGGGGCTCTGCTGCGTCGTCGGGGCCGTGCCGTCGTCGACCGGGTCCCCGTCCACAGGACCGTCGCTCACAGGACCTGCTGGTGCGGGGTGGCGAACACGTCGGCGAGCGCGGCTCGCACCGCGGCGGCGGACTCGTCCCAGGTCGGCGGGCGGTGCGAGCGGGCACGCTCCACGGCGGCCTGGTGGTGGGTGGGGTCGTCGAGGTGTCGCTCCACGAGTCGGACCCACGCCGCGACGTCGTCGACGTCCGCGTACTCGGCCAGGTCCCCTCCGGCCTCGGGGAGGGCCCCGGCGTTGGAGGCGACGACCGGGGTGCCGGCCTGCAGCGACTCTGTGACCGACATGCCCAGGCCCTCGTAGCGCGCCGGTGTCAGCGTGAGGTGCGCGTCCCGGTACAGCCGCGAGAGGCGGGCGTCGTCGACCTCCTCGAGCCAGAGGAGGCGTCGACCCAGTTCGGGATGTCGTTCGATCCGCTCGATCAACGCATCGACCTTCCATCCGCGCTTGCCGACGAGCACCATCCCCAGCCCCGGGTGCCGGGGTGCCAGCGCGTCGAACACGTCGATGGCGAGCGCCTGGTTCTTGCGGGGTTCGATCGTGCCGACCATCAGGAGGAACCGCGTGATCGGTGCTCCGACCTCGTCGCCGATGTCGTCGGGGCTGTCGTCGAGCGCGGCGCCGACGATGTCCGAGCCGAGCGGGATCACCCGGGTGTCGAGCTCCCGAGCGATGCCTCGACGCCGTGCGACGTCGAGGAGGTCGAGGCGGGTGCGCTCCGAGATGCACAGGAAGAGGTCGCTGTTGCGGAGGTGTCCGTCGAGGTAGTGGGTGAAGTCACGGACGAGGACGCTGTCGAACCACTCCGGATGCAGCATCGGCAGCACGTCGGCGACCAGCACGGCGCTGCGCGCGCCACGCCGGCGGATCGAGGGCAGGAGCCGGTCGCGGGGGACCGGGTCGTTCCACGCTGCTTCGAGGTCCAACAGCACCGTCGACGTGTCGGCCGGTCCGACGACGAGGTGCACGAGCGGCCGCTCCCGGCGGATCCGAGCCGCGCGCCGGGCACGGGACCTCAGGTCGCGCATCGCCGGCACCGCCAGCACCCGCCGCACGGCGCTCGCGAGCGGATCCGGGATCCGCCGGGCGATCGAGGTCGACGTCGGTAGGCGCTCCTGCGGGTTCGCCAGCGCGTCGAGCTCCTCGGCGGTGAGGGTCCGGTACCACTCGGCGGCAGGTGACCAGAGCACCGGAGCGACCTGCATCGATGTCCCGTCGGGGCAGGGCACGAGACGCGACAGCAGCTCGCGTGCGACGCGCTGCATCCCGGTCGTGTAGGGCAGCGAGACGGTGTCGGTGACCTCGACGAGCACCCGCTGTGCAGGCTCGGGATCGACCGGCCGGGATGGTCCTGCACCGTTCGAGCGGCTGTTCGAGCGGCTGTTCGAGCGCGCAGCGTCGGTCGGCCCCATAGGTGGCCGAATCCTAGAGCGGTGGAGGTCGGGCCCCGGGGCACCGGACAGCGCGAGGCTGTCGTGATGTCGAGCGCCGGCCAGCCCGAGCGGTCGACCCACCCAGCGACCGGTGTGCTGGCGGCGATCGGCGGCGTGTTCGCCGCGTTCGGTCTGTTCATGGGCGCGTGGACGGTCTCGACGCCGGAGATCGAGGCCGCGCTGGGCGGCGGGCCGGGCCGCCTCGGAGCGGTGCTGAGCGTCGCGTTGATCGTGGCCGCGGGAGCCAACACGGTCGGGGGAGCGCTGGCGGAGCATCGCGGGACCACCGCAGCGATGCGTTCGACGCTGGCGACCTGGGCGGCGATCCTCGTGGTCGGCTCGACGCTGCCGACACCGTGGGGCGTGGCGATCGCCGTGATCGCCGCGCTCTCGGCGGGCGGCGCGGTCGACGTGGTCGCGAACGTGGCAGCCACCGCCGGGCTGGCCGACCGCCCCGGTCGGCTCGTGCGACTGCACGCGGTGTACAACGTGGGCGGCGCGGCGGGCACGGTCCTCGTCGGCGTGATGATCGGCCTCGTCGGCTCGTCCGGCTGGCGTTGGGCGTGGCTGGCAGCGGCGGCGACGGTCGTGGTGATCCTCGTCGCAGCGCG
>JAFDWA010000296.1 GCA_018268735.1 Actinomycetota bacterium
GATCACCTCGATGCTCCACGAGCCGCGCACGAGCTTCGACGGGCAGTGGTTCCACCTCGACGACGCCCTCTGCGAGCCCAAGCCCGTCGGAGCGCTGCCGATCCTCGTCGGCGGCAAGGGGGACCGGATGCTCGGAGTCGCGGCCCGGTGGGCGGACGAGTGGAACATGTGGGGCCTGCCGGAGTTGATCGCCGAGCGCTCGGCGGTGCTGGATCGGGCATGTGAGCGCATCGGCCGGGATCCGTCGTCGATCCGTCACAGCACCCAGGCGCTGCTGCTGCCCACCGACGACGAGGCGCTGGCGCGACGGTTCGTCGAGCGGGTCGCCCCACGCGCCGCGGTCGCCGGCCCCCCTGAGCGCATCGCTGAGACCGTCGCTGACTGGCATGCCGTCGGCGTCGACGAGGTGATCGTGCCCGATGCCCCGCTCGGCCACGGCGACCAGCGCATCGGGCATCTCGACGCGCTCGCCACGGTGTTCGATCCGTTCCGGGGCTGAGCTGGACGCGCTCGGTCGTTCGCGTGTGGATCCGACGCGTGACGGGTCGATCTCACACGCGAACGGCCTGCGACGGACACGGGCACCCGGCGCGCAGCGGCCCCGGATCCGCGCTGGTCAACTGGCGCGGCGGTCGTCAGCGCTGAGCAGGCCGTGCAGCTCCGACGCAGCGCCGTCGTGGACGAGCTCCCCGTTGGCGAGCATCAGCCCTCGCTCGAAGCGATCGATCACATCGGGGTCATGGGTCGCGACGAGCACCGTGGCACCGTTCTCGCGGGCCTCTTCGATCAGCTCCAGGAGCGCCAGACGGCCGGTGGCGTCGAGGCCGACGAACGGCTCGTCGACGAGGAGCACCGAGAACGGCCGGCACAGCGCGACGGCGATCGCCGACTTCTGGCGGAGCCCTCGGCTGAACTGCGACGGGAGGTGGTCACGGCGGTCGGCGACGCCGAGCCGCTCGAGCAGCTCGTCGAGGAACGGATCGTCACCGGTTCCGCCGTGCATCCGGTTCACGTACTCGACGTGCTCCCAGAGGCTGAGGTCGTCGTAGAGGACGGGTGAGTCCGGCAGCCACGATCGCTCCGCCCGGGCCTCGAGGGTGTCGTTTGGTCGGCCGTGGATGAGCACCTCGCCGTCGGTCGGCTCCAGCACGCCGGCGACCATGCTCAGCAGCGTCGACTTGCCCGACCCGTTGTGGCCGACGAGGACGACCGCCTGGCCGACTGGCACCTCGAGGTCGAGCTCGGCGAGGGCGGCGACGTCGCCGTAGTACTTCGAGAGCCCCTGCACCGACAGCGCAGCAGGTTCGCGGCGTTCCGCTCGTCGGCCGCTGTCACGCCTGCTCATCGTGGTCTCCTTCGTCGTCGCGCCTGCTGCCGCACGTGAGCGACCCGATCATGTCCCCGCTCCGGTCGCCTCGGCCATCGCTCGGTGGAGGTCGGCTCGGAAGCGAACCCAGATGAACACCGCCATGCCGACGACGACGACGGGGATCGCCGTGGTGGTCACCGCAGCGGTGGGGTCGTGGTGCGCCTGTTCGGCACTGCGTGCAGCGAGGAGCGGCAGCATGCCGATGATGCCGATGGCAGGCGGCCACACGGTGCGGAACAGCAGTCGAGGCCCGGCGACCTCGGGCGGCATGAACGCCTCCTGGGATGTGTCGAGGGTGGCCTCCGACACGACCGTCACCGCGGCCCCGGCCACACCGGCGAGCGCAGCGGGCAGCAACATCGGCAGCCCGACACGCCACACGACCGGCGACGGATCGACCAGGTAGGCCGTGGCGATCGACACGAGCCCCACGCCGACCATCACGATCACGGGTTCGGCGAGGTGCTTGACCATCACGATGCCCTCGACCTCCGGCATGGCCGACAGCAGGCCCGGGTGGTCGACGTCCTGCGCGAGCGGCTCGGCGGCGTCCAGCGCAGCGACGTACGCGAGCACCCCGGCGACGATCACGAGCGGCGTCGTCCCAGCCCACAGCGCCCGTGCGGTGAGACCGATCGCCGCTCCGATCACCAGCACCCGCAGGACCCGCACCACGGGCCATCGGGCGACGCTGCGGAGGTCGCGTGCGAAGACGGGGAAGCGGCGTGCGATGGGTCCCGGCAGCGCCGGGTACCAGGGTCGGGAGCGCGGGCGCTCCGACGCGAGCTGGCGGCGCAGCAGCACCACGGTGCGGAGGTCCTGCTGGGTCACCGCGAACCGGAGTTGACCCACGAGCGCCGTGCGCCGCGTGGCGGCCTCGATCGACAGGCCGCCGAGCGTCAGCACGCCGATCACCGGCAGCACGAGCGCGACTCCGAGCGGGGCGAGCGCGACGGCGCTGAAGCCGAGCGGCCACACGACGATGCGTCCGAGGAGCGTCGTGGGGGCCGTCGGGCCGTGCCCGGTCGCATCCGCGAGCGCCCACGCTGCGAGCAGCCACCCGATCGTGAGCGGGACGTACTTCGTGGTCAGGCGGGAGGCGGTCAGGAAGCCTCCGCCGACGGCCATCGCCGCCAGCGCGACGCCGAACAGCGCACCACAGGCGAACCAGGGGATCGACGCGCCACCGAGGCGCTGGTCGAACAGCCCGACGCCCAGGCCGGCGAGGATCGCGCCGCCCAGGCAGGAGTAGACGACGATGCCGAGCGCGGGTCGACGCAACGTGAAGCCCCGGTCGACCGGGGCGAGGAGCAGGTGGTGGACGTCCTGGCGCTCCAGCGCGAGCGGACCACCGCGCACACCCGAGCGGATGCCTGCGAGCAGGACCACCGCCGCGGCGAGGCCGAACCACGCCGGTGCCTTCGACTGGAACGTGGCGGTCGCCGAGGCGTCGAGCCGTTCGTCGCCGATGAGGCCGGACGCGAACACCACCGCGACGATGGCGGCGAGGGTCGTCGTGTAGACGCGGTAGGCGAGCTCGCCCCACTCGTGGTTGCCGAGCCGACGTCGGCGGCGACACCGTCGCAGGTCCGAGAGCGCTTCGCGCTGCGCTGCGGTGTCGACGGGTGACTCGGTCGGTCCGGTTGCGTCGCCGTCGGCCGGGTCAGGGATGTCTGGCATCAGGAGGAGTCTGGACCGTCAGCGCTGTCCGGGTCGAGATGGGCGTCGCCGAGACCGCTGGTGTCGACGACATCAGCGCGCTCGCGCTCCTGTTCTCGCTCCTCGCGCTCGCGCTCCTGTTCTCGTTCCTCGCGCTCGCGCTCCTGTTCTCGTT